>CAZTFD010000001.1:0-1999 GCA_964612225.1 uncultured Thermoplasmata archaeon
ACAGGGACAAGTTCGGCAAACTCACCTACTTACACGGAGCCAGGAACCCCGGTGAGATGCTGTTCAGAGAGGAGTTCATGCAGTTGAAGGAACGCGATGACCTTCACTGCCTGCTGTCCGTCGACAAGGACGACACGGGCAAGTGGACGGAGAAGGTCGGGGTCGTCACGACGCTCTTCAAGGACCTCGGACCGATCGATGCCAAGAACACGGTCGCGGCGGTCTGTGGCCCTCCGATCATGTACAAGTACGTGATGCAGAACCTCGTTCAGCTTGGAATACCGAAGCACCAGATACTGATGACGCTGGAGAGGAGGATGAAGTGCGGCGTCGGCAAGTGCGGCCATTGCGCGATAGAGTATCTCTACACGTGTATAGACGGTCCTGTGTTCTCATGGTGGGACGTGCTCCACATGAAGGAGCTCATAGGGAGGGGTGCAAGTGACAAGACAATCGCCTAAGATCGGAGTCTACGGATTCACGGGCTGCGCAGGCGACCAGCTCATGATACTCAACTGCGAGGACCAGCTTGTGGACCTGTTCGGCGCGACCGAGATCCGCTCGTTCGTGATGGCGAAGAGCGACAATCACGAGGGCGAGCTTGACGTAGCTTTCATCGAGGGCTCCATATCGACCGAAGAGCAGCTCAAGAGGCTCAAGGAGATCAGGGAGCGCTCCAAAGTCATGGTCGCGATAGGCACATGCGCTTGCCACGGAGGGCCTCAGAGCATGAAGCTTGGCGAGGGCAAGTGGGAGGAGATGTACAAGAAGGTCTATGGGAACGCCAAGATCAACATCTCGAAGGCGTTCGAGGCACAGCCGATCGATGCCTTCGTCAAGGTGGACCTGTACATCCCGGGATGCCCTATTGACAAGACGGAGTTCCTGGGAGCTGTCTCGAAAGTGGTCGCGGGAAGGCACCCATACCTGCTCAAGGCACCCGTGTGCCTGGAATGCCGGTGGAAAGAGAACCCGTGCATACTGTACGCCGGAAGATTCTGCGCTGGTCCGCTCACCAAGGGCGGTTGTGGCGCGGTCTGTCCGAGTATGAATCTGCCCTGCGTAGGCTGCTGGGGACCGACCGACGACCTGAACGTAAGCTCCGAGTACAAGCTCTTGAAGGAGAAGGGCTACGACCCCGACGAGATCGTGAAGAAGATCAAGAAGTTCGGAGGCGCGAAAGTAGCTCAGCTTGTGAAGGACCTCGAGACCAAGAAGGAGGCGAAAGCATGAAGGAACTCAATGTCGAGGCGCTCGCAAGGGTCGAGGGGGACGGCGGGATCACCGTCACGCTCGACGGAAAGAAGGTCAAGAGCGTCACGCTGGATGTGCACGAGGGCCCGAGGCTCATCGAGCAGCTCGTGAAGGGCATGACCCCGGCGGACGACCTGAATGTCATCCCGAGGATATGCGCCATATGTACGCTGTCGCACAGATACGCCGCGATAAGAGGTCTGGAGAAGGCTCTGGGCATCAAGCCCCCCGAGAAGGCCCAGCTGACAAGGGAACTCATGATGCTGGGCGAGAACGTGGAGAGCAACTCACTCCACACGTTCCTGCTGGCACTGCCTGATTTCCTGGGATATCCATCCGCGATCGCTATGCTGAACGATTACGGGGACGATGTGAAGCGCGCACTGCGTCTCAAGAAGTTCGGCAACCATGTGATGGCCGTTACCAGCGGAAGGATCGTCCACGGCGAGAACCCGGTCATCGGAGGCTTCGGGAAGTATCCGAGCAGGAAGGCGCTTGAGGAGATCAAGCTCAAGGCTCACGAGCTCATCCCAGATGCGGTCCGAGACGTGGAGCTGTTCGCATCCGTGGACTACCCGAAGTACCCAGAGGCGGACATGCTGTTCATGTCGGTGGACGCCCCGAAGAAGCAGTTCGGGTTCGCGGGGGAATCCATCATCATCTCGAACGGCAAGCAAGCGGACGTCGAGGACTACAAGAAGCTGACGAACGAAAGGGTCGTCTCGCACTCGTTCGCGAAGAGATC
>CAZTFD010000001.1:2009-11503 GCA_964612225.1 uncultured Thermoplasmata archaeon
GCAAGCCGTTCACGGTGGGCGCGAACGCCAGGCTCATCAACATGGGCAAGCGCCTGGACGGTCAGGCAGCGGACATGTTCAAAGAGCACTACAACGAGCGATGGCTGAAGAACCCGCTCATGAACAATCTTGCCCAGGCGATCGAGATGCTGTGGTCACTGGAGCACATACCAGACGCGGTGGACGCGGTGACGTCGCTGGACGACCCGCCGATCGAGAAGCCTACGAGGGAGAACGGCTCGGGGACGGGCGCGGTCGAAGCGCCGAGGGGTACCCTGTACCACCACTACGAGATCAAGAACGGTCTCATCGACGTCGCTGACATAATCACGCCGACAGCGCAGAACCTCGATGACATAGAGAGGCACATGAAGTTGACCGCCGAGAGGATGCTTGCCGACGGGAAGAATGACGACGAGGTCCGGCTCGGGCTGGAGATGGTGGCGAGGGCGTACGATCCATGCATAAGCTGCGCGACACACCTGGTGACCCTGAAGAGGATCTGAGATCGCGGCTCGAGGACATCGTGGGCAAAGGCCGCGTGTATGTCCTGGGACTGGGTAATACCGACAGGGCCGACGACGGAGCGGGCGTACTGGTCGCTCATGCCCTGAAGAAACTCTTTCCTTCATTCTCTTATTCTGAACATGACGGTGTCGAAGGCACGGTGCTGGACATCTCCGAGAAAGACGAGGATGCCACTGTCCTATTCGTTGACGCTGCGAACCTGAATATGGTCCCCGGCTCCATCAGAGTCATCCGCAGAGACGACATCAAGCAGACCGAGATAACGACTCACAGGGTCGCAGTCGCGCTGATGGCCTCGATCCTTGAGAAGTCGGGGAAGGAATCAGCGGTAGTATGCATACAGCCCGGAAGGATCGAGTTCAGAGGAGATGTGACCCAACCTGTACAGAGAGCGATTGTGACCGTAACGAGCGTGTTGAAGCAGCTCATGATTGACATGAACGGGTGATGAGCCAGGCAGCTTCACAAGCACCGTCGCGCCGCAGGAAAGCTTTATGATGGCCTAGGCCCTTCTCCAAATCCCGTGAGGCAGGAATGAAGGTTATTGTGGTCTCCGGGGGAGTTTTGTCGGGACTGGGCAAGGGAATAACGTCCTCGTCCATCGGCCGTGTTCTGAAAGCTAGAGGGTTGAAAGTCACTGCAATGAAGATCGACCCTTACCTGAACTTCGATGCTGGGACTCTGAATCCCTTCGAGCACGGAGAGGTTTTCGTTCTTGACGACGGTGGAGAGGCGGACCTCGACCTCGGCAACTACGAGAGGTTCCTGGACGTGAACCTCACGAGCGACCATGTGGTCACGACAGGGAAGGTGTACGGAAGCGTCATCGAGAAGGAGCGGCAAGGCAACTTTCTCGGGAAGACCGTCCAGATAATCCCCCACATAACGAATGAGATCAAGTCGATGATATCGAACGTGGCCATCAAATCTGGGGCCGAGGTGACTATCGTCGAGCTTGGCGGCACTGTTGGCGACATCGAGTCGATGCCGTTCCTCGAGGCCATGAGGCAGATGCGCTCTGAGATGGGCCACGAGAATTTCATATTCGTCCACACGACCTTGGTGCCTATCCTGGGGACGTTGCAGGAGCAGAAGACGAAGCCCACCCAACACTCCGTCAAGGAATTGAGGTCCGTTGGAATCCAGCCGGATGTCATCGTGGCGAGGTGCGAAAAGCCGCTCGAAGAGGGTGCGAAGCGGAAGATCGCCCTGTTCTGCGATGTGCCGATTGCCGCGGTGATAAGCGCACCCGATGCGAAATCGATCTACCAGGTCCCGATATTCTTGGAAGACCAAGGGTTGACGGACTATCTACTCGACAAGATGGCCGTCAAGAGCAAACCAGATGGATTGACGGACTGGAAGAAGTTTCTTAACAAGGTGATGAACCCGAAGCACGAGGTCAAGATACTCCTCGTAGGGAAGTACATGGACCAGCGGGATTCCTACATGAGCCACTACGAGGCCTTCACTCACGCAGGCGCGGAGCTGGACACCAGAGTCAAATTCCTGAGGATGGAGGCAGAGGACATCGACAAGGAGAACTCGAGACACCTCCTTTCGGAAAGCGATGGTATTCTGATACCGGGAGGGTTCGGATCGAGGGGCACCGAGGGGAAGATAGAGGCCATCAAGTACGCGAGGGAGAACAAGGTCCCGTTCCTGGGAGTCTGTCTCGGATTCCAGCTGGCGAATGTGGAGTTCGCCAGGAACGTCCTCGGCATGGGAGATGCGAACAGCACCGAGTTCGATGCGCACACTGCCCACCCAGTGGTCGACCTGCTTCCCGAGCAGAAGAACGTCACCAAGAAGGGCGCGACCATGAGGCTGGGGGCGCAGAGCGTCATCGTGGAGAAGGGGTCAGTTGCCGAGAAACTGTACGGTGCGACCGAGATTCAGGAACGGCACAGACACAGATACGAGATCAACCCGCACTACATAGACAGGATCCAGGAGAAGGGTCTGAAGTTTACGGGGAAATCGCCCGATGGCAAGAGAATGGAGATAGCCGAGCTGCAGGGGCATCCGTTCTTCATAGGATCTCAATTCCACCCGGAGTTCAAGTCGAGGCCGCAGAAACCGGCCCCGATGCACTACGGACTGGTCAAGGCAGCGCTCGAGTTCTCGCACAAGAGAAGGAAGTAGACGAATACTCGCCTAGGTCTCATCCTCAGGGGGCTTGTCCGCCTTGGGAAGACCGACCCTGAAGACAGTGCCCTTCGAGAAGTCTCCTTTGATCCTGTCCTCGACCCAAATCCTACCGTTGAACTTCTCGACTATCGTGCTCACGATCGACAGGCCCAGCCCGAACCCTTTGATGCCAGTCATGCCAGTTGCGAACCTCTCGAAGACCGCATCCTTCCTGTCGTCCGGTATCCCTCGGCCCCGATCGATGACGGAAATCATCCAGTACTCACCCTGAGGAGTCACCTCCTCGGAGACCTGGATCTCGACTCTGATCCTCTTCGAGGAATCGAACTTGACGGCATTCGAGATTATGTTTAGGAAGAGGTCGTCGAGGTACTGATTCGCCGTTGTGAAATGAGTGTTCGGCGAGAGCGGCGAGATGATTGTGATCCTCTTATCCGGCGTGGATTTGGTAACAATATCTATCGCTCCCGCAATGGATTTCTGTATATCCATCGGAACAAAATCGGTATCGGCCATCATCCGGAGCTTGGCGAGCTTCCTTATGTTGTCAATTAGGCGAGCGTTGTTCTTGACTTGGACGAGGGCCCGGTCTGCGTACTTCCTCTGGTTGTCATCCAAACGCTTGTCCTCTAGCAGGAGCTCGAGGTATCCCATGATCCCTTGGTTGAAGTTGTTGATGTCGTGCGTCATGAGATCGTTCAGCAGGGCGATCTCGTTCGCAGCCAAGACCTGCTTGTCGTACACTTTTGCATTCTCCAATGCAATCGAGGCGATTCCCGCCATGATCTCCAGGACCTCGATGTGGTCAGCCGACGGGATCTTCAGATCGTTCGGCTCGTCGACTAGAAGATACCCTGTCAGTCGACCGCTCCTGTCCTTCAATGCCGTCCTGAGTATGTCGCGCTCGTGCCAAGCATCGGGTGAAGCCCTTGGCGCATCGGCCAACTCGGGGTGCGCCAGGAATTGGAAGTGCTCGATCCCGAACCGCTGGTCCTCGAACTTGACGAGGTAGCTCGACGCACCAATCTTGAACTTGTCGTCCAGATCGTCTAGGACGCTCTGTCCCTCCATGGTGGATTCCTTCTCCACCCACTTCGGATACCCGGACATGGCCTTCACCACGAACAGATCGCGGGTAGGATTCCAGACGCCGATTTCAACTCTCCTGAATCCCAACGATTGAACGATGGAGTCCGTTATACGCTGAAGAAGCCTGTCGAGGTCGTCCATGTACATCACCGAGGTGGTGAGCTCGAGGACTTTGGCCATTTGCTCCACCTTCCTTCTGCTGTCAGCCAGCAGAGTCTCTCGAGTCCCATAAAGTTCTGCGTTCTCCACGGCAACGGCCGCCTGACTAGCGAACAGCTGAGCGACCTCGTACTCGGTCGGCGAGAAATCGGACAGACCCTCCCTGTAGAGTGTTAGAACACCTATCACGCGGTTCTTGCCGAGGAGGGGGATCGACATCAAGGCTTCGTCTTCCACGGGAGTCCCAGCCACCTGAGCCACTCTGGGGTCGTTCAGAGCGTCGTTGACGAGCTCCGCCTTGCCTGTATTGGCGACATAGCCTGTGAGCCCGACCCCGACTGCGAACTCCTCGGCCATGATCTCCTTGGCGTATTTGCCCTTCGATAGGATAGGAGAAATCATCATTCGATCGTTGTCAACGCGATAGAACGTAATCCCGTCGTACCAGACAACGTTCTTGAGCTTGTCCGCAACCAGCTCGTAGACGCTGCTGGTGTCGAGTTGCCTCTGCATTGATAGCGCCGTCTCCAGCAGGGCGAGCTGGGAATGGACTCTCTGATTGAGTGAGGACAGGAGATTCGCGTTCTCCAAAGCGATCGCCGCATGATCTGCCAACGATGACAGAAAGAGAGTGTCGCTCTTCGTGAAAGGCTTGCCAGCTAGTTTGTTATAAACACTCACCACTCCGATGCCTCTGCCTTCTATCATTAATGGAGCGCAGACAATCGACTTGATGCTGAACGTCTCGGCATCGATCTCGACGGCATCAGGGTCGGAGAGATAATCGTTAACGACCTCGGTCTTGAGCGATCTCAACGCTCTCCCAGATACGCCCACATTCGCCTTGTACGCGCGAGATTTGACCACCTCCTTGTCAAACCGGTAGGAGGCTACGAATCTCAAGGTCTTCCCCGATTCGTCGACCAGTCCGACCATGGCCTTCTCCGCCTTCAGAAGGCTTGCAGCATCACGGGCCGCTTGATCTAGGATGACGTTCGGTTCCAATCTATAGGATATCTGCTTGCTGATCCTGTCGAGGATCGACAAAGCGGTCTCGCGCTCCTTCGATTCGGTGTACACTCTCGCATTCGTGATAGATGATGCCAACATGTCGGCGAGCATCTCCATCGTGCTCACGTCGTTCCTCGTGAAGGTATCCTTGACATCGCTCTGGATGTCAAGCACGCCAAGGATCTCTCCTCTGTATGTGACTGGAACCGCTAGCTCGGATTTCGTCCCAACCAGGTCCTTCCTGACATATCTGGGATCACTTTCCACATCGCCGCTGACGAGGGTCTCCCCGAAGTAGGCCGCATGTCCGATTATGCCCTCCTTGAGCTTCTGCCTCATATCCTTCGGTACCGAATCCATCTGCCATCCGTAGCCGGATTTGAAGTAGAGGTCTCCGCGCTCCTTGTCCATCATCATCATGGAGACATGCCGATATCCGAATCCCTGGGCGATGGACTTCGTGAATTCGTGGATGAGCTCATCAAGGTCGAGGATCGACGTTACGACTCTGCTGATCTTGTTTATCGTGGTCAGCTGGCTCACCTTGCGGGCCAGCTCGGTCGTCCTAGCCTCCATTCTAGACTCGAGCTCGGACGTGTACTTCTCGTGCTCGACCAGCTCGGTCTTCTGCCTCGTGATGTCCCTTAGTATCCCAACAGCACCGATCGAGCGGCCATTGCCGCCCGTCACGGGTTTCGCATCGACCTGAGTGTAGTACCTGGTGCCGTCCTTTCGCAAGCCTGTCATCTCACCCCGCCACGCGACCTCGGCGGCTGCCTTCATTATGGTCTGCATCGTCCCTGAAGGCGCCCCGGGTTTCGATGATTCCGTTATGCTCAATCCGGCAACGCTCTTTTCATCGTATCCAGTTAGACCGACGTACGCCTTGTTGACGTAGACCACACGGCCCTCAGTATCCGTGACACACACTGGATCAGCCATCTGATCAAGCGAGGACATCAACATCTTCAGCTCCGCCTCCATGGCCGATCTCTCCGTGATGTCCCGCTCCACATTCACGTAGTATGCCTCATTCGTCTCGGGGTCGACGTACCTCGTTACGCTTGATTCCCAATTATAGCCGTGTTCATCCACACCGCGTTCGACGAATGGACCGCTGCCGACTTCCCATTCTCCTTTCCTACCAGGACATCGTGAGCATATCTCTGGTGTGCCCAGAGGTGACTCGTAGCATTTTCGCCCTCTGAAATCACCAATCCTGGACAGGAGCTTCTTGTTCATGAAGACGATCGTCATGTCCTTGTCGAACACGGAGATCCCATCTGACAATGAGTCGAATGCGGAGAACACGCTGGACTTACGTTCATGAGGGACGCCGACATCCTCGTGGTTATCGGGGGGACTGGGATGACTTGGTTTCACCATGGCGACAAGAACCCTGCGGCTTGAGATTGCGCGGACTTGTCCATAAATGTTTCGAGAAGGCGCTGTTGAATAGGACCATACCGCAGTGGCCCGAGCCGGCACAGTCCTGCCCAATAGATTTAACTAGGCCATCCACCATGGAACCGCAATGGCCCCACAGGATGTCTTTGACTACGAGACTCTTCTCGAAAGGGCGAAGAAGAAACTGCCCCATACTCTTGAGTCCCATGACAGATTCCAAGTCCCTGAGCCAGATGTCATGATCGAGGGCAAGACAACGGTCATAAGGAACTTCGGGGACATCGTGGAGACGCTCAGGCGAGAGCCGGACCACCTTCTCGGATTCCTTCTGAGGGAGCTCGGCACTGCAGGGACGATCGAGGGCCGGAGAGTCGTGTTCAAGGGCAAGGTCGCGGCATCGCAGGTGGCAGAGAGAATCAAGAACTATGTTGATGAATATGTCCTCTGCTCTGAGTGCAACAGACCGGACACGAAGATCCTGAAGGATGGCAGAGTACTGATTCTTGTATGCGAGACATGCGGAGCCCACCGACCGGTCCATGTGAAGAAGCAGGTCAAGGCGGCGGAGGCGAAGGAAGTCGAAGCTGGCCAGACCTACGATGTCATGATCGAGGATGTTGGGAAGAAGGGCGATGGGATCGCTCGCAAAGGGCCCTTCATCATCTACATCCCGGGAACGGCCAAAGGTTCTCAGGTCAAGGTCAAGATAGAAAAGGTCTCAGGAACGGTAGCCTTTGGCGTCCGAGTCAGCTGAGCACAGGCTCAGGGCACCCTAAGCTTGGTCCTGAAGGAGATTCTTGCCGATCCGCCCACCTCCACGCGCCTAATCGAACTGCCTCTCTTCTCCACTTTGACTTCTATCCTGGAGGGACGGCCGACCCAATGACCCTGTTCCACGACAATCTTATCGAACCTCTCCTTTGGTATGAATTCGTTCTCGACCAGATATGCACCCAACGCGCCCGCAGCCATTCCCGAAGCAGGGTCTTCTAGGACGTTCGGAGACGGGAGGAAGCACCTCGCATGAACGGTCGAACATTCATCGAAGACGCCCCAAGTGTAGACCTCGATCCCCGCAACGTCCAATTCCCTAGACAACGCAGTGATCTCCTCCTGGTTAGGCTCGAGCTTTCCCATCACGTCAATAGATCGGACTGGGACGAGGAGGCACGGGGAGCCCGTGGACGCCCGAGACATTGGGAATTCCTCATGGAAGATGGACTCGACGCCGATCCCGATCGCGCTGGCCACCTCCTTCACGTCCCCCTCGCCCGCAAACATCGGCCTCTTCTGAGTCATCCATGCCTTTCTTGGGCCGTCCACATCTCCATCAACGGAGAATGGAAGGATTCCGACCTGCGTTTCCAGCCTGTGTCTGCCACCAGTGATCCTTCCGAACGACTGGAGTTCAGCTAGGCACCAGATGGCCCCGATCGTCGCGTGCCCGTTCAATGGGTCCTCGGCGTAGGGATTGAAGTACCTCAACCTCACGTCCGCCTTTTTCGACCGCATGACAAACGCGGTCGCTGGAGAGCCGGCTTCTGACGCCAATCTCTGCATCTGGACCTCGTCCAGGAGATCGGCATCGAGCACGACGCTCGCGGGGTTGCCGTTGTATAGCTCCTCTGTGAACACGTCCACGCGGACCATTTCCAGCTCTGCCACGCATGATACACAGATGTCGGGCTATTTGGAAGTTGTCCGGTCCACGTCCTCACAAAGTATTTTTAGAGACCTTCGGAATAGCCTGAGCCGATGGAAGCTTCTGTCAGAACCTCGGTGATTATGGGTCTTTTGTTCGCCGTGTCTCAGCTCGGCGCCCTTTTCATGGCCTCGGCTTTTCTGGGTCCTGAGGAGCAGATATTCCAGAACCCGAACGACCCGCTCATACCAGTCATATACATTGCTTTGGTGATAGGTTTCACGTTCGGAGTCCTTTACATCATCAAGAAGCACAGGGAGAATCTCGTTCGGATCATCTTCCTCGGCGCCGTCGCGTACACTATCTTCTTCGTGCTCTTCATCATGCTATCGAGCATCGTTGTGGGGATCCTAGCAACGGTCGCGTCCGCAGGAGCGACGGCGGTCATCACATACTACTTGGTGAAGAAACCTGAGTGGTACGTGATCGACGCTTCGGGCATCCTCATGTCTATCGGCGTCACCGCGTTATTCGGAGTGTCCCTGAGCATCCTGCCAGTGATGATCCTTCTAATCGTCCTGGCAGCGTACGATGCAATCTCCGTCTACAGGACGAAGCATATGATTGCCCTGGCGGACGGCGTGACGCAGATGAAGCTGCCGATCCTGCTCGTCATACCCAAGAAGAGGGGATATTCGTACATTCAACAGAAACCTTTGAAGCAACAGCTGGACGAGGGTGACGAGAGGGAGGCCATGTTCATGGGCCTCGGGGACCTGATAATCCCTGGCGTTCTTGTGATATCGGCTTTCAACTTCCTGCCGAGCGATGCGATTGGGGCATTCACGGGCAATCTGGTAGTCGCACTGGGGACGCTCGTCGGCGCCATCGTCGGTTTCGCGACGCTCATGACGTTCGTCATCAAGGGTAGGCCGCAAGCAGGCCTGCCGCTGTTGAATGGAGGAGCCATTTTGGGATATGTCCTCTCTTATGTTCTCGTCTATGAGAGCCTCTCACTTGGCATCACATGGTGATCACATGAAGGAGCTCCACATCTTGGTATGTTCTGACCTGCACGGGTCTGCTGGGGCACTCGACATGCTCGAGGCTGCCTTGTCAGCCGACAAATACGATCTCGTCGTCTCCTGCGGAGATTTCACGACCTTTGGATCTACTGACTACACGAAGGAGTTCCTCAAGAGGATCAGGATCAAGATCCTGGCAGTCCCGGGGAACTGCGACGTGCCAGACAACGTTGCTGTTCTCGAGCAGGCGGACGCGAGCATACACAACATCAGGGCGAATGTCAACGGGTGGCAATTCTTCGGTTTCGGCGGAGGGCTTCCGACGGACATGGGGATGCCTTTTGAGATCGAGGAGAGTCTGATGGAGAGATCTCTGAGAGCCGTGGCAGTCCCAGAAGGGATTATGGTGACGCATACTCCTTCGTACGGGATGAACGACATCGGACGGACCGGAAAGCACGTGGGTTCAAAGGGGATCCTCA
>CAZTFD010000001.1:11513-25507 GCA_964612225.1 uncultured Thermoplasmata archaeon
GCGCCTTCCCCGAGGATCACCCCCTTTACGGATGGCACGCGGGCTCCAAGGGAATCCTCAGGATCGCGCAGGAGTTCAAACCCGTGCTAGCACTCGCAGGCCATTACCACGAATCGCGCGGGAAGATCATGTCCAAGGACACGACCTTCGTCAACCCGGGACCGGCTAAGAAGGGGTTCTATGCCAGCGTGCGAGTCGGGGATGTGGTCGAGGTCGACTTCCACGAGATCAAACAGGATTCCAGGAAACCCACAATGTTTTAATACCCCTCCCACTTTCAGTCACCCCGAGAGGTTACTGATGGCCATTTGGCAAGGCAGGCCCAAGAGGAAACCGTCCGGTGGCAGGCTGAGAGCCGCCCGCAAGAAGAGACGGTTCGAGATCGGCAGGGAGAAGCAGTTCACGAACTTGGGCAAGAGAAAGGTCAAGATGTACAGGGTCAAGGGGAGGAACAGCAAGGCCCGCCTACTCATGGCCGACATGGCCAATGTCGTCGACCCGAAGACGCAGGTCATCAAGAAGGTCAAGATTCTTACCGTGAAGACCAACCCATCGAACCCCAACTACGTCCAGCGGAACATTATGACGAAAGGGGCGACGGTCATGACGGATATTGGCGAAGCTGTCATCACATCGAGATGCGGTCAGGACGGCGTCGTCAACGCAATGCTTCTGAATCCGCCTCAGGCACCTTCCGCTTAATCGGCTCGAATGGTTGGTCCGCTAGCTCATGAGGAACGAGTGATGTTCATTCTGGTAGCCCTGGCTATGGGCAGTGTGGAGGGCGGACTGGCCGCGTCCCACCAATAGACTTCCTCAACAGACTTCGAGAGGGCGTCGATGCTCTTCCACAGATTCATCAGGTTGTCGCTCACACGTATGTTCTTCACGGATCCCACAATTTGCCCGTTCTCGATCCTCAGGATGGCGTCCCTCGGGATGGTCGAGAACTCGCCCGTGTTGTAGTTCTGGAACCTCGTGTACCAAGTGTTGTTCAGGTAAAGGCCGTGCTTCGTGTCGGCTATCATCTCGTCGAGCTTCCAGTCGCCGGGCGTGAGGACCGGATGGAACGGGAGGGGCTGTGCGGCCATGGCATACGCGGTTGGTATCAGTGGACCGGCGCTCGCTGTTGTCTTGGTCTTGAACCTCTTCGCCGTGGATGTGTTGTGCAGATAGGTCTTGAAGATCCCGTCCTTGATCATGACGTTGCGCTTCGTCGGGACGCCCTCGTGGTCGAAGGACCTGCGCGAGGTCGAGGCGATCGTGGGGTCATCCACGAACGTGACCTCGTCCGAGGCTACGCACTTGCCTATCTTCTTGGCGTACATTGATACGCCTATCTCGACGCTCATCGCGCTCATCATCCTGGAGGTGGACTGAGTCATCGATCCGAGGAAAAGGGGTTCCATGATGATGTCCATCTTGCCCTCCTCCCCCTGGACTGGGTTCTTCGCTCTCGCACTCATCTCGCCCGCCTTCTCACCCACAGCTCTCGCGTCGAGATCCGAGAGTTTCTCAGTGCATAAAACGGCATGACCCGAGGCTTCAGGCTGAGAAAACGCCCTGACAGACAGATCGACCGAGGCACTCTCGTCCGATCCAGACGCGCCACCTGAGGACGCGATGGCATTCCTTTCATGCCGAACGAAGAACGTTCCGCCTATGTTGTTGGCTCCAGCGGATTCCGCTCCTTCGATCGCATCGAGAGCGTACTTCGATGGGTCGGATAGCCCCACGATCCTCTTATCGACCTTTCCTGGCTTGTACTGGAACCTGCCCTTTGCGATCCCGCCATACGTCTTGCTCGGAGGAGCCTTCTTGGCCAAGGCAACGAGTTCCCGAGTGAGATCGTCTCTGGAATCCAGGCATCTTAGGTCGGTGGACATGACGCGCCTGCCCACCGCAACAAAAAGACCGACATGCTCCTCGTTCCATGAGTTGACGCAATCAATCTGGTTGTTGGAGAAACGGACCTGAGCGGTCGAGCTACTAATGGCTTCTGCCACGACGTCACTGGCCCCCTCGGCACGGGCGACCTCAAGCACGTGCCTTGCGAGTTCCTTGAGCTCGTTCATTTCAGCATCACGCTCCTGAGCCTTATCATGGGTCCGCCCATGTCCGTTGCCATGCCCTGCATGGGATCTCCTTTCCCGCATTCGCCAGAAGTCAACACGACCTTCTTGGATGCGGCATCGATGGCGCTCCAGAATGCTGGAGTCGTGATCTCGAGAATGCACTTCCTTGCAGGACCTGCCAATTCGCCGTCCTCTACGAAGTACGCCTCCCTTGATACGTACTTCTGGTTGAATCTCTTGTCATCGATGTTCCACTCGGTGAACGAGTGCATGAGGACACCGTCCTTGACGGAGCCGATGAGCTCATCCTCCTCGAAATCACCGGAAGCGACGAATGTATTGCCCATGCGCACAATAGGTTCCCGCAGGTAGAACTCGGACCTGGAGGAGCCATTGCTCTGGACGTTCATTCTTGATGCGCTCTCCCGGTTGTGGAGGAACTCATTGATCAAACCCTCTTTGTACAAGTATCTAGGTCGTGCCTTGACACCTTCCTGGTCGTAGGCGTAGTACCCATAGGAGCCTTGGACCGTCGGATCGTCTATGACCGTAGCATAGGTCGAGCCGATCTTCTTGCCAATCATGTCCGGGGACACGAACGACTTACCCGCCTGGGACATCTCGCGGCCCAGAATCCTGTCTGCCTCCATCGGGTGGCCGCAAGACTCGTGAGCTGCTATGCCAGCAACCTCCGGCCCGCAGACAAGGTCTTTGATGCCGGGCTTGACTCTCTTGCCTTTGTCGATCTGTCGCTTGAGCATTCGGACCTCATCCGCAAGGACCTTCTCAAGCGCCCACGACTCCACGTTCTCCCATCCGCCGCTGGCCGCCCATTCCCGGATGGATTGCTCAGTCTCACCTTTGGAAGAAACCAGATTGTACGACTCGACGACCGCTCTGGGAAGAAGGGATCGAATTCGGGAACCCTCGGAGTTCACGAAAAGGCTCGCGGTCTCGTAATCCCTCTGCTCGTAATATCTCCCCTGGACCTTGACTCCAGTCTTCATCACAGCGTTGTCCAAGCTCCTGAGATACTCAAGTTTGTCATCAGTGCTAACATCTACTAGAGGGCGTTTCTGCCGGACCTCCCAGCTAGTGTCTATCGCCCGTTCTGATGAGAGGGAGACCGGCGTCCTCCGCTTGGCGCTCTTGGCCTGTCTGATGGCCTCCCGGACGAGCCTTGCGCCCTCGGACCTTGATATCCTGTTGCTGCTGGAGAAACCGATCCCGTTTGACAACGCTATCCTGACGTTCATACCCGAATCACTGGACTTGGTGATGTTGTTCACCTGTCCGGATCTGATCGATATCTGCCTTGAGTTCCTCTCCTCGAGCCGGACCTCTGCGAGGAGGGTATTCGCCTTTGAGACGGCCAGATCTAAAGTCGCCTCCGCCACGTCCTCGTCCAACATCGTGCACCTTGGAGCCGCGCATCGTCTGTGGAGGTAATAAAGTTCGGCACGATCGCCCGACGGTCGCAGACCGACAAGATTAGATAGAGGTGCCACATTGGCAAGGACGAGGTCATTATATGGCCGTTGACCCAGACAAGGCGATCGTGCTCTGGCCCGCTTATTTCGATCTGAGGGCCACCAGAGGTGAGGGCCGGAGGGTGCCCAAACGCGATGCCGTAGAAGCTCCCAGCGCCCAGATGCTCTTTGAGGTGGTCAAATCGCTGGGTTTGGACTGCATATTAGAGCTAGAGAAGTCGTACCCCCGATTCTGGTACAGGAGCGGCGGAAGGGTTCTGGTGGAGCCCAAACTAGGCAAGGCTGAGCTGATGAATAAGGTGGCCTCGAAGCTCAAGAACATGCCAAAGCCGAAGGGCTGAGCCTATCGGTCCTGGGGTGTCTCCACTTCCTCGACCAGTTTCTTACCCGCCGAGACGCTATCCACAGAGTGGATCACGCCTCCACAATCGGAGATGGTCTCCTCGACGCTTTCAAAATCGATGGATGTGCCCTCGATAGTTATCTTGACGCTCTCGGTCTCTCTGTCGACTTCCTCCAGCGTGCAGTTGACACCGGAAACCCCGTTCAGGACCCCAATCCTGCGGGACATCTCGATTATGGTCGGGTGGTGAGGCTTCAAGACATCCAAAACAAGGCGCTTAATCTCGCTCAATTGACCTATCCCTGCCGATGGCTGGAGTTAGGCGGTCTGCCTATTTATTCCTTTTCAGGATTGGCGTCGAGAAAGTGACGCCTGGCTGGTGCCAGGCAGATGATATCTCGTCAGGTTTAATACTGCATTAGCCGATTCGAATGCGTGGCGAGGTCGGCAATTCCTCTTGAAGAGGTCAAGGTTCTGGACACGAACTCGTCGTATCTCGGCGTGAGGACCATCAACCTCATGGAGAACGCGGGAGCGGCTGTGGCGAAGCATGTGCTCAGCATCAGCAAGCCCGACTCGAAGGTAGCCGTCGTGTGCGGAAAGGGCAACAACGGTGGAGACGGATTCGTTGCCTCCAGACATTTGGCCAAACAGGTTCGTACGGACCTGTTCCTGATCGAACCGGAGCAGGAGATTGCTAGCGACATAGCTCGAATGAACCTGGAGAGCGCAAGGAGTAATCTGAAGCCGCTTCCTCACTTTGACCCCAAGGGGTACGACATCATAGTTGACGCCATGCTCGGTATCGGCCTGCAGGGGAACCCGAGGATTCCGTATCCAAGATATATCAAACAACTCAACGACTCCAGGAGGACCTTAGTCTCGATCGATGTACCTTCGGGCTGGCCTTCTGACGTGCGAGTCCGACCCGACACGACAGTGACATTCCACGCACCCAAGGTTGGCATGAATAAGGCGAACTGTGGCAAGATCGTGGTGGTGGACATAGGCATCCCTCAGGATGCAGAGACCTACTGCGGTCCTGGAGATTTCACCCTCCTGCCCAGAAGGAGAAAGGATGCGCACAAGGGGGATTCCGGAAGGGTCCTGGTCATAGGTGGAGGACCGTACACGGGCGCCCCCGCGTTTGCGGGGATGGCCGCCATGAGGTCTGGTGTGGACCTCACCTATGTCGCGACTCCAGAGTCCTCTGCGATCCCAGTAAGCATCTACTCTCCAAACTACATCGTGAGAGTGCTGGAAGGAGAGACCCTTCGCGAGGATCATGTGAGCGGGCTCCTGCAATTCAGCAAAGGGATGGACGTGGTCGCAATCGGCCCAGGCTTGGGGAGCGCACCCGAGACGGTCTCAGCGATCCAGTCGATCATCAGGAGCGTTGACAAGCCTGTTGTCATAGATGCAGACGCGATTGGGGCCTGTGGCGCGAAACCTCAGATCCTGAAGAAGGCAACTGGCGTTATCACGCCTCACGCGGGGGAGTTCAAGAAGCTCACTGGAAAGGCTCTTCCCCAGGACGATCTCGAAAAACGAATGGCAATGGTCAGGGAGGCCGCATCCAGGCTCAGGATGACGATCCTTCTGAAGGGACCAGTAGACATCATCAGCGACGGCTCACACATCAAGTTGAACAGGATTCACAACGACGCGATGACCGTTGGCGGAACGGGGGATGTCCTCACGGGAGTCGTTGCGGGGCTGATCGCCCAGAGGGCGACTCCGTTCGCCGCTGCGCGGATCGGGGCATTCACCGCGGGCCTGGCCGGAGATCTGGCGTTCGAGGAGAAGAGCTACGGTCTGCTCGCGACTGATGTGATCGAGAAGATACCTTTTGTGCTCAGAAGATATCTGTAGCGAACCATCGGGGCTGACAGATGAAGTTCGCAGTGGTATCAGACATTCACTCCAACCTGCACGCACTTCAGGCAGCCCAGGAAATGATCAAGGAGAACCATGTCGACATGGTCGTGTGCGCGGGTGACATCATCGGCTATGGTGCCTTCCCCAACGAGTGCTGCGAGATCGTCAAAAGGCTGGCTATCCATTGCATCTTCGGCAATCATGAGGTATCCGCGCTCACTCGAGATACTATCTGGATGAGCCCTTACGCTGCCAAGGCGTCCAAGTGGACGAGCGACGTCCTGAATCAGGATTCGAGAGATTACTTGGCCTCAATCGAACAGTGCGCCAAGTTCGAATCCTCGGGCGCAAGAATTGCGATGTGCCACGGATCGCTTGAGAGCGTGGTGGAGTACGTCTACGAAGGCGACGCTAGGGAATCGATGCTCGAGAGTGCGGGCTCCGACATCCTCATTCTGGGCCACACGCACATTCCATACATGAAGAAGTTCGGCTCGGGCCTGATCTTGAATCCGGGCTCGATCGGCCAGCCAAGAGACGGAGACCCGAAGGGGAGCTTGGCGGTCATCGACACTGCAACTCGCATCAGCAGCATCATCAGGTTCGACTATGACATTGAGGCCGCGTGGTCAGCGATAGTCTCGGCTGGATTGCCCGATTACCTTGGGGAAAGGCTGTTCTTGGGCAAGTGAGGAAACAGGTTTATCAAGCGCTGTAACTTACATATGGCCGTGGACCTAGAACCGATCACGGACGTCCCGGCCCTCAGGATGAAGGGGAGACACAAGTGGATATGTGTCGCGGACCTTCACGTGGGATTGGAGGTCCAGCTCAGACGAGCTGGCTTCAACATACCATCCCAGACGCCGAAGATGCTGTCCAGCCTCGAAGAGCTTTCATCCCTTGGAGAAGATCTTCTCATCCTCGGAGATGTGAAGCACAGGATACCTTCCGTGAGCTACCGCGAGGACAGGGAGATACCGCCGTTCCTTGAGAAGCTCATGAAAGACTACAGCAGCATCACGATCGTGGCGGGAAACCACGATGGTGGATTGGCTGAGATCCTGCCCAAGGATGTCGACGCTGTGGCAGGCCATGGCACAGACATTGAAGACATCGGCGCTTTTCACGGCCACGTCTGGCCTTCGAAGCAGGTGATGGGGTGCGCCAAGATCGTGATGGGCCACATCCATCCTTCAGTCCAGCTCGTGGACTCGTTGGGCTCAAAGAGCAACGAGAAATGCTGGGTTCGATGCAGTCTGAGGAAGCGGCTAGTTCTCGAAAGGTATGAAACCTGTCCATCGGAAATGATCATAGTCCCCGCATTCAACCCCCTGCTCACGGGGACTCCGATAAACCGGGCATCTGGCACCAGATTGGGCCCTCTCTTCAGGAACAGACTCGTGAACGAGAGCACGCTGAAGACTTATCTCATGGACGGGACGAACCTAGGGTTTCCCTAGACGAGTCCATTCCATCACTTCTGTGGTCTGTCGAAGAAAATGCTCTTGCCAGTTGCAGACAACGGAATCCCATGACAGATGTTCGACTTGCCGATCCCCAAGCGTTTCGCCGACACCCCTATCCTGTACATTATCCTGTTGTCCACATTGAGCTCCGATGCCGTCTTCGCGGCTGAGCCCAGTGCTATGCCGAGGTCGAGCAGTCGTAGAGCGCAGTTGGGACCAGTGAAGTCGCCTGTCAACGATTCGTTGTTGAACTCCTGACAGCTGGCGTACCCGCACGCTCCGCAGTCCAATCCCACACCTTTGTGCGGGAGGAGGCCGACAACTAGGACAGCATCTGAATCCATCAAATTCTGGCCATCCCGCTCGAAACCGGGGTTGCCTCGTTCCTTCCCGACCTTGATCATGTCAGTCCCGAGCGCGACCTTCTCTGAATCGGAGAGCAATGCGACTTCGATGAAATCCTTGCCAGCTGCCTTAGGTGCGGTCCTGGCAGCGACAGCCATCAGCTCCCCGACGAATCGGACGGTCTCTTTCATGGTCATATTGGGTGAATCTCGTGAGGGTCTATTATATCCGTTGTTACGACGGGAATCGCCCATCCTCCTCGAAGGTCGACTTCAGGAACATTCTCAAGGAACCATGAGCATCGGGGTACCATGGCAAGAGGAAGCAAGTTGAGTAGCGAGGTTAAGCAAATCGCAACGCAACTTGGTGCGGACCTCGTCGGCATAGCATCTGAGAAGGCGTTCGAGTACGCCCCTCCAGGATATCGACCGCGGGACGTTCTGAAGGGGGCGAGAAGCGTCGTGGTAGTCGCTGTCGCTCTTCCTGGTGCTGCTCTCGAATCCGCTCCCAGCCGCGAGTATTCGGCAAGCTACATGTCTGCAAACAATGAGCTCAACAGGATAGCGTTCAGGATCGCGAAGTTTCTCCAGGATAAGGGCTATCGCGCGGTCCAGGTCCCCGCGTCCCCGCCATACGACCTAGAACGAATGAAGGGCGACATCTCGCATAGACATGCTGGCGAGCAAGCGGGTCTTGGAGTGTTCGGCAAGAACAGCCTACTCCTCTCACCGAAATACGGCGCTAGAATACGCCTGGTCTCTGTCATTACAGATGTGGACCTCACGCCCGACAGGAGGTTGGAGAAAGACTTCTGCATCGATTGCGACAAATGCATCCGAGCATGTCCAGCGAAGGCCCTCAAAGGCGGTCGAAATGTTGACAAGAAAGCTTGTGACGAGCAACATCTCAGAATAGGAAAGAAGCTCGGTCTGTCGGGATGGGAACAAGTCTGTGGCGTCTGCATACGCGTCTGCCCAGTGGGTGTTGATGCTAAGAAAAGATAGCATCGCGTGACCACAGAATACAGCGCGCCGGACTGCCCACCCATTGGACCACGACAACTGCATTAACCCCTTGGGCCATCTCGTGGCAGGACGTATGGGACAAATGAAGGTCGTTCAGCTAGGATGCGGAATAACAGGGCTCGTGTGCGCGGAATACCTCGAGAAGAACCCCAAGGTCGATGAGCTGGTCCTCGCCGACATGCGGACAGATGCTGCGGAAGTCATGGCTCGACGGGTCAAGAGCGACAAGATGTCGGTCGTGAAGACCAATGCTTCGGACAAGAAGGCGCTCAAGAAGCTGCTGAAAGGCACGGACCTCCTTGTCTGCTCGATCACTTCTGAGCTGCTTGGCGAGATAGGTGAGGCGGCGATCGCGAGCGGCGTGAACTATCTGGATTTTTCACTGTCGGTTGACTTCACGAAGGATTTCGATGCTCTCGTAGAGAAGTGCAAGGATAGCGGTGTGACCTACCTCACCGCGATGGGGGCCGACCCTGGAATGTCGGATGTATTCGCCAGATATGGCGCGGACATGCTCGACAGTGCATACGAGGCTCACGTCAGAGACGGGGACAATGCCGTCGCCAAAGGATACGATTTCTTCACACTATGGTCGCCATTGGACATGGTCGAAGAAGCGACCATACCTGCGGCCGTGTACAAGGACGGAAAGATAGAGTACCTGCCGCCCTTACACAGAAAGGAGACCTACCAGTTTCCCCAGCCGATCGGCTCACTGCCGGTCTACAACACGACCCACGAGGAGACTTTCCTGATTCCGCGATTCATCAAGGGCATCAGGAACGCGGATTTCAAGATCGCCATCGACGACGACTTTGCGGCAGCATGCAACATGCTGCGGAAAATAGGAATGCACAGCAAGACGCCCGTTGATGTCAAGGGCACGATGGTCAGACCTTTGGACGTGGTCGTGGCAACGATGCCGAGGCCCGTGGAGCTCGTCGGAATGGTCAAGGGTTCCGCAGGGATCGTAGTCGAGGTGCTTGGCAAGAAGGACGGGAAGAACGTCATGGCGAAGGTCTGGACGACCCTCTCTCATGAGGAGGCCTACCGGATATGCAAGAGCAACGCCACGGGCTACCTTGTCGGTGCAGCTGGAGCAGTCGGAGCAGAGATGATAATCTCAGGAGAGCTCAAGAGCAAAGGGCTACTTGTGCCCGAGCAACTGCCTGCGAAGAAGTTCATCGAGAGGTTGCCCCAGAAGAAACTAGATGCGAAGAGCCAGATCGTTCCCCTGGAATGAGACGCAGCCTATCGCGACGTGCTTCAGGATTGAACATGACCGACTAGCACTTGCGGCCCTTCCTGAGAGCCCTCTTGTTCAGTGTGATCGAGCCGGTCGGGCATGACGAGACACAGACGCCACATCCTGCGCATTTGTCCGGGTTGTGCAAGACCTTGTCTCCATCAGTGGTCCACGCCTTGAAATGGCATCTCTTGACGCAGAGGCCACACTGGTTGCAGTTCTCAGAGGAATACACAGCTATGACGTCCGCATGTCCGACTATGGCAGGGTCGTAACCGAACCTAGTTATGGCCGCCATGGTGTGACAGCAGCATGCGCAGCAGCTGCAGATCGAGCGCATCTCATGCCCAGGGGTCTCATAGGCCAGATGGACGAAACCTGCCTTGTGCGATCTTCTGAGGGCATTCATGGCTTCCTCGTAAGTAGCCTTCCGGCCCTCCCTCTTGGAGATGGCCAGCTCCGCCTCCTTGTCCACGCACACACAGACATCGATGGGCCCATCGCATCCTTTGATCTTGAGCCTGCACCAGCATGGCTCAAGCGATATGAGCTTGGCCTTCTTGAGTATCTTCTCCATCTCATTGAATCCCAGAACCTTCTGCTTCCCCTTGACGGAGATGGAAACAGGAACAGTCACCGGTATGTACTCGGCGAGAACTTCGTCGATTTGAGCGCGGGTCCAGTCCTTGTTTTCGTATCCTCTCTCTGCCATCAACGGCACAAAGGGGTTTGTTCTTACTATATCTTTGCTGGAGTTGTTGTCGCGGGACCGAACTTCAAATGGAATTCCCTGAACCCGAATCCAGGGTTAGCAGAGCCGGGGGATATCGAGGAGTCTATTTCCGGCCCTTTATATCGGTCGGAAGCGATGCGCCCCTGAACTGGAGTGAAACGACCTTGAACGGTGCGGCGATAGTCATCTCATTGCTCATGGTCGCGAGGCGGCGCGAGGCCGCAAGACCGCGGATGATCAAGGTCCCAAAAGGACAGATCCGAAAGGCGGGGGCGAGGAGAATGAGGATGAGGACTCGCCCCCAGGTGAAGGCAGTCAGGGTAAAAGGCCAGATCAAGTGTGACATCTGCTTGGGGATGATCAAGCCCGGCCTTCCCAGCGTGCTCTGCGGTTGCGGCAAGCAGTTCCACAACTCCTGTGCGCAGAGAGTGTGCACTTGTCCCATCTGTGGAAAGGAACTCGGCTACTCTGCGCAGAAGCCGCACGTTGTGGACTCCCAGATGCCCGTCATCAAGCCTGTTCCGCTCACTAGAGATGACAAGCTCCTCCTGCTGGAGGAACGCTTCCTTCTGGGTGAAATCACTGAGAGGACCTATCTCTCAATGAAGGATAACATCCAAAAAGCGCCCAACGACGCCACATTCTGCAGCGTTTGCGGAAGAAGGCTGATTTCGGATGAGACTTGCGACTGCACTTTGTACAAGCGCTCGCTGCAGTGCCCGGAGTGCAGTGCGATTCTCTCCGATGAGGATCAGTTCTGCAGGAGATGCGGCGTGGTCTTCACAACGGATTTCTCTGAGGACCTATTTCAGTGCCCTGAGTGCGGGCGGATTGTGAGTATTGAAGAAAAACAGTGCGCATGCGGCGTACTCCTTGTCGGGGAAGGCAACATGCTGTGCCCGGCCTGTGGCAAGGAGATTCCCGAGACAGCGACCGAGTGCAAACACTGCGGGGCCCCACTGGTCGAACTCGTGACCGAGTGTCCGGCATGCGGACGGAGAGTCGACAAGGACGAGTTCGCGTGCCTGTGCGGAATCATCTTCTCAGACAGGGTAGGCGGGGCCGAATGCTCCGAATGCGGCAGCACGGTCGAGGTCACAGACCAATTCTGTCCTACATGCGGTGCGAGGTTCGCAGACAGGCCGAGGCTAGAAGGAAAGGTTGAGAGAAAAATCAGACGCTAGGCGGACAATACTCTTGTCCGCCGTTTGAGGTTTATGAGAGCCAGCTGATGACCCGGCTCATCTCACGAAGTCGATCGGCTCATCGCTGCTGCCGTAGGAGCGTGATCCAGCACTTGCGGACCCGCGCCTCTGGTTCGCGATTGGAGCTGAGGTGGCGCTCGAGCCCATGAAGTTCTCGGACTTCGCACCCGTGACGATGAGCAAGATCTTGACCGAGCTCTCGAGCGACTGGTCGATACTGCAGCCCCAGATGAGTCTGGCGTGCTTGGCGATCCTCTGGCCGACGACCTCTGCGGCCTTCTGGGCCTCAGACACGGTCATGTCGGGACCTCCGACGACCCTGATCAGCGCACCCTTGGATTCTTGCAGATCTATCTCCCCGAGCAACGGAGAGTTCAAGGCCTCCTCGATGGCCGCCTCGATCCTGTCCTCTGGGTCCGCCTCATCAGACTCGCCGATGCCGACGAAAGCGACGCCGCCCTCGTTCATGACGGTCATTATATCGCTGTAGTCAAGGTTGACAAGTCCGGGCTTCGTGATGATCTCCGTTAGGCCCCTGATGGTCTGCATCAGTACCTCATCGGCGACTTTGAACGCCGCGTCTACGGGAAGCTTCGGAACCAGCTCGAGCAGCTTGTCGTTCGGTATGACAATGGTCGTGTCGCACAACCTTCTCAGCCTCTCGAGGCCGTCCATGGCGTTCTCCATCCTGACCTCGCCCTCCGCCTTGAAGGGCATTGTGACGACCCCGATGGTCAACGCCTTCTGCTCCTTCGCGAGCCTGGCCGCGAAGTGAGCGGACCCAGTACCAGTTCCGCCTCCCATTCCAGCGGTTACGAATACGATGTTCGCGCCGGTCAGGAAGTCGCGGATATCCCGCTCGTTCTCCTTGGCCGCCGCTTCACCAACACTGGGGATGGCGCCTGCGCCCAGACCCCTGGTGATGTTCTTTCCAATCAGGATCTTCTTTGGAGCATGGACGGAAAGCAAGTGCTTCGCATCCGTGTTGATCGCGCAAAGCTGGGCACCGGATATCCCGGCCTCAACACATCTGCTGATGGTGTTGGTCCCACCGCCGCCGCAACCAATGATCTTGATCGATACATCCAATTGCGCCGCGATCTTTGCTATCTCCTCGTCGTCCGCGGTTGGTTGCGCCGGTGCTGCCACCTGCGCTTGAGCTGCGGGTTGAGGGGTAGACTTCTCCATTAGTTCCTGTGCGTCCTTTCCCAATGCTTCTTTGACTAGAGACTTCGGCATGAGTGCACCCCATAAGACTAGGTAAGTAATCAGGACTCCACGATATAAATATTCCTAGACCCAGGCGTTAGCCAGTATCCTCCGCTCTTTTTCCTACGGAAAAAGAATGCAATCACGAGCTACATTCCACGGCTCGACGCGGGACATCCTAGCAATCCGCAGCGCGAACCGTTTTGGATTGAGATCGGAGTCTCAGAATAGGTGCTTGTCCCTCGGACCGGGCGCGAAAAACCAGTAGTCCAGTCCCCCCTGACTGCATTTATATAGTACAGTGTATAATACGTAGTCGTAAACAATTTCGGATGGGATGAAATGAAGTCGCTTATCGATGATGCTCTCGAACAGCACGAGCTTCAGAAGAGCACAAGACCTGATTTGGGGACGCCGGACGATGACGAGCTGGCGAAGATTGTCGAGAAACTGAAAGTCAATATCGCAATAGTGGGCTGCGGCGGGGGTGGCTCGAACACGATCAACCGCCTGAGCACATCAGGGGTATTCGGTGCGGAACTCGTTGCGGCGAACAGCGATGCCAAGCACCTTCTGAATGTTCACGCGCCGCACAAGGTACTCCTCGGTAGATCCACGACAAGGGGCCTGGGAGCTGGGGCACTTCCCGAAGTCGGAGAGAAGGCGGCGCAGGAGGCCGAACAGGAACTGAAGTCCTACGTTAAGGAGAGCAACATCGTTTTCGTCACTGCGGGCATGGGCGGCGGAACCGGGACGGGATCTGCCCCGGTGGTGGCAAGGCTGGCGCGCGAGTCCGGTGCTCTTGTGATAGGCATAGTCACACTTCCGTTCAAGGCTGAGGGCAAGGTCCGGATGGACAACGCGCTCAGGGGCCTGGAGAGACTGAGATCGAGCTGCGACACGTGCGCAGTTATCCCCAATGACAAATTGTTGGAGCTGGTTCCGAGGCTTCCTCTAGACGCGGCATTCCGCGTAG
>CAZTFD010000002.1:0-2661 GCA_964612225.1 uncultured Thermoplasmata archaeon
GGCGCAGGTGATCATTGCAGCTTCTGCTTGAGCGTCCGAACGCGCGAGCCCGAAGCCTGCTGCAGGAATTCCTCGATCTTGATGATCCTGTTGTTCGTCCTGGCGACGTTCTCCTTGAGGTCGGCTACAGCCAGCACCAATTCTTCATAGACAGCAGGTTTTGCCTGCTGCGCCTGGATCCACTGCTGGACCTGTGTCTGGAGAGCACTTGCAGACTTGTCGAGCATCTCTAGCCGCTGTTCCATGTCCTTCGGAAGAACCACGGAAACATCCGCCCCAGCCGTTCTCTCTTGAGACCTCATTTCGAGGTCCCGAAGGGTCTTCTCCATTGTTGCAATCCTATTGTCCAGATCAGCTGAGGAGGTCAACTCGGATGGCTGCCTCATGGACAGATCCACAACCTGCATCCCAGTAGCCGCGACTGCCTTTTCGATCTCCACCAGCCTGACCTCCAGGTCCTTCGGAAGCTGCAGGTCAGAGGGGTGTTTCGACACTCCCGCGATGGCCGAGAATCCCTTGTCGATCTTCTTATCGGACGCCTGGAGGATGACAGCCAGACCCTTCGAAACCCTCTCGTCCATGGTCCTGTTGATCTCGGACAGGGTCTTCTTCATGCCCTGCTCGAGCTCCTCAAGCTTCTTGTCCTGGACCTCGGCTCTGCGGATGACATCGGACATGTCTCCGAGGTCGTTCACGATCCTCTGAAGAAGCTCTCTCTCCTCGTTGCCGATGCTCTTCTCGGTTTGGATTCCTGGGTAGTTCTTCAGTGCATCGATCATCTGCAGCATGTCAATCTCCGGGCCGGCGTTCCGAATGGCGTCCTTGATCGGCTCGAGCTTCGCGAGCTCGCGCTCCCCGAGCTCGACCGTGGACCTGTTGCCCTTCCCTACCTTGGACATACCCTGGAGTATCTTCTCCAGCTGGGTGACTGCCTTGGATATGGAAGAGTCCTCAAGGGAGCGTATGTCTCTGATCGCGTCCTTCTTACCCCTTGCGATGGCGTCGGCGACGGAGACGCCTTCATGGGCGTATACTGTGACGAGATAGGCAACACCGGACATCACCTTGCCCTCGACATAGTCCCAATCGCAGGGCTTCGCCACAACACTCTGCTTGTCCGCCTTCTCGAAAAGCATCGCGATGCAGTTGTTCGGCATCTGGCTGACTTCTATGTCATACAACTGGTTCCTCGCGAGGAAAGGCTCATGCTCCGGCCGCTCCTTCTTGACCGTGTTCAAATAGGCGCCCATATAGGACATGGCATAGTTCTCAAGTGCCTTCCTAGCTGGAAAGGGTGCCTGGGGGGCAGAGTTCTCCATCAAATCTTCTCGGGGACTATCGGTTATCTATTATTGAGCTTTTGCTACAGGGAAATCAATGAGTGATTCTTCGCCAAGCCAGTAGATCGTCGCGCCCTGCTGGGTTGATGTCAGGCATTCTGTGCCAGTACCGCGCGGCTCTGGAAAGGGTTATGTATTCTCTGACGCATCGCATCCCTAGTCGTGATTCATCTTCTAGGCTGGGAATCGAGTGAGCATAATCAAGTCAAAGAGATACATAAAGAAGGTCGCACTCATTGGCGACTCCTCTGTCGGCAAGACCTCCCTAATCCGCAGGTTCGTCATCGACGTGTTCGATGACAAGTACATCGCGACCATCGGCGCCAAAGTCAGCAAGAAGGATCTCGAGTACGCGCTTCCTGACAAGACCGTCTACCTGACCCTGATGATGTGGGACATCCTGGGTCAGAAGGACTACAAGAAGATGAGGGTACAGGGGCTCACGGGTGCGCACGGTGTGATCATCGCCTGCGACCTGACTCGGGCGGAGACTGTGAAATCACTGGAGGACTTCTGGCTCCGTGAGGTCGGCGAGGTCGTCCCGCACGCTCCGGTCCTGCTCTTCGGGAACAAGTGTGACCTGGCTCCGGCGGATTCGCCCGGGGCACTAGCACTTAAGCAGATCGCAGCAAACGCCAAAATCCCTCTTCTCTTAGGTAGCGCGAAAACCGGCCAGAATGTTGAGGCGACCTTCAGAAAGATAGGAGAATTGATGACGCTGAGCGAGTCCGGTGACAAGATAGGTTCCAAGGAGCCCTCGGCAGAATCCCTCGCACAGGCCGTGGACGAAGTCGTCAGCGACTTCTGCGAACAGTACGGTGACACGCTGAGGGCCATGGAGATTGTCGAGCGTGAGTTCACGAAGGCCAAGGTCAACGTGAACGCGCCCACGAAGGACTCTCTGCTCATGGCAATCGAATTCCTGTCTGACGTCGAACACGATGTCCACGGTAGGGATGTGTCCGAGGTCAACAAGCTCAGGCGCTGGAAGATGATCGATGAGGCCCGGTAGGCCATGGGCTGCTCTCTGGGGGCTCTTGCATGAAGAAGCGGCAACTCGAGATCGCTCTCCAGAAGCTTAGGCCGCTGACTTCGAGATCCTCGAGCCTGGAGCAGTACTTGACGCCTGCGGATGTCGCCGCGGATATCCTCTGGGAGGCGTTCACGGCCGGGGACATCGAGGGCAGATCGGCCATCGATCTCGGATGCGGAAACGGCGTGTTCGCCATAGGTTCAATGCTGCTTGGAGCCAAGAGTGCCGCCGGGATAGATGTCGATCCCGGAGCCGTCCTGACCGCCATCGGGAATGCCAAGGCGCTCT
>CAZTFD010000002.1:2761-21324 GCA_964612225.1 uncultured Thermoplasmata archaeon
ATAGATGTCGATCCCGGAGCCGTCCTGACCGCCATCGGGAATGCCAAGGCGCTCTCCTTTGAAATCGATTTCAGGCAACAGGATGTCTCCAGAGTAACGGGCAAGTTCGACACAGTCCTCCAGAATCCGCCGTTCGGGGCACAGACCAAGCACGCCGACCGTGCGTTCATCAAGAAGGCCCTTGAGCTGGCGCCGAGGACTTACAGCTTGCATAACGATGGCACGGAGAGCTTCGTTGCCAATCTGGTATCCTCGCTCGGAGGGGATGTCAGACCACTCAAAAAGTATAAATTCGAGATACCATATGCGTTCGAATTCCACAGAAAGGCTACCGAGACCGTTTCAGTAGTGCTTTTGAGGTTTGAGAGATAGGTGATTTAGCTGGCTAAGACTGGTAGAAAGGTGTTGCCGGGGGACGAGGTGGCCATCGCCGAGGAGTACATGTCAGGCGAGGGCACATACGAATTGGACGGGAAGATCTACGCAAGCGCAGTCGGGGAGCTCGATCTTGACCCCAGAGACAAGTTGGCAAAGGTCATCCTGGACAATCCGCCGGTGGTCCTGCAGGAAGGGGACCTGGTTCTCGGAGAGGTCACGGACACGAGGCCGGCTATGGCGATAATCTCGATCATATCTCAGGAGGGGAACGCCAGGGCGGTTTCATCCGAGACGCTCGCTTCTGTTCATGTTTCCAAGCTGTCGAGCTCGTATGTCGAGGACGCAGGGGACGTCATGAGGCCGGGGGACATCATCAGAGGGACCGTCATCCAGGCGGAACCCTCGGTGCAGCTCTCGACCGCGGGCCCTCACTTCGGAGTAATCAGAGCTCTCTGCGGACGATGCAGGAGCCCGCTGGAGAGGAAGGGCAGAGGCCTTTACTGCGAGAAGTGCGACAGGACGGAGAACAGGAAGATCGCGGACGACTATCGCTCGTTCTCCCAGTGAGATAGGGGGCGCAAACCCCATATAGCATGATTGCTGATAGGTTGGCCAGCAGAAGGGGGAGCACATTTGGCAGAGGATGACAAAGGACTCCTCGCTGAGATCGCTCGACTCAGAGAGGACGTGAAGCAACTCCGGGAAATCGTGAACGTGCTCGTGAACGTCGTCATGGATGAGGACATGGAGGAGGAAGAGTCAGACTTCCCCTCATATCCTGGCAATGAGAACAGGTTCAATATCTACAATTGATTTAAGGGGATGAGCCCGTTACCCCGATGGGGAACGAGATGAAGAACACATACTTCTTGGACAGCATGAGGGCTCAGGAGAAGTGGCGCATTGAGGATTCTATCAACCTCCTGCCCTCGGAGAACCAGACGAGCCCTCAGGTCAGGGCGCTCCTTTCATCGGAGTTCGTCAACAGGTACACGCTTCCCCTGAACTCCGATTCCGGCGGCGAGTTCATCGAGAACGCATACAGAGGCACCAGGATCACCTCCGAGGTAGAGAGAAAGGCGGAGGAGGTGGCCCGCGAGGTCTTCAAATCAAAGCACGCGTGCGTGCAGCCAATGTCAGGGCACATCGCGGCTATGATCACAATCGTATCGACCACCAAGAAGGGAGACACCATGTGCGCGATACCCCCGGAGAACGGGGGGTACGACGGATACGCCGCCAACTATCTGCCGGACATCTTCGGGCTCAAAGCGTTCACTCTTCCGTTCGATACGGACAACTTCAACCTGGACACAGATGCAGCAGGGGATATCATTCGAAAGCGAAGGCCCAAGCTGGTGATTCTGGGCGCATCGTTGATCTTGTTCCCTTACGACATGAAGCCGATAAGGGATGCGTGCGACGACGCTGGCTCAACCCTGGTGTATGATGGATCCCATGTCATGGGACTCATCGCCGGTGGGGAGTTCCAGAGCCCCCTGAAAGAAGGGGCTGAGATCCTCTACGGTTCCACTCACAAGAGCTTCTTCGGACCGCAGGGAGGCATCATACTGACCAACAGCAAGGATCTCGACCGATCCGTCAGGAAGAACCTGACCTGGCGGATAGTCGATAACGTGCACTGGAACAGAGTTGCGTCCATGGGTCATGCGCTCCTTGAGATGAGGGCATTCGGTCCGAAGTACGCGAAGCAGGTTATCAAGAACTCTCAGAGACTCGGGAGAGAACTGAAGGAGAGAGGCTTCCCCATCATGTTCGAAGAACTCGGATTTTCGAGGTCGCACCAACTATTGTATGATGTCAAGGAAGTAAGGGCCATCTATGGCCTGGGACTGAATGATTTCTCCATACGGATGGAGAAGTCGAACCTGATCATCGATTCGGTCGGAAGGATCGGCACATGCGAGATCACCCGAATGGGGTTCAGGGAGAAGGACATGCCAACCCTGGCGGATCTCTTCATGGCTGCCGCTAAGGGCACGAATGTCAAGAAGGACGTCAAGACCCTGCGAGACAATTTCGACATGGGATTCAGGTTCCGATAGAGCCGCGCGAAGACTGAACTGATGATAGTCCTACACGCTTTGAGATGTTGTAACCGCTCCTCAAGCCTTAATTGAGGAATTCCAGAGCATTCGTCGGGACAAGGTTTATCTCATATAACGGCGTTATTCTCTCTACCTGACAGGCGATAGCCTTGAAATGCCCAAAATGCGGACTGGACCCGGACGAGAGACATACACCTGAGTATTACTCGAACTGCCGTAGGTGCTCAGCGATAGTACAGAGAAGGAAGCTGCTCCCTGAGGAGGACTGGCGGAGGATAGAGGGGAGCGCTGCACCAAAGAACGATTGCTTCTGCCGGGATTGTGGCAGACTCCTGGTCGCGCCCGCCCTGTTCTGTCTAGCATGTGAGATGAAGAAGAAGGCGCCCCCCAGCTAAGGCTTCCCACCACGACCACCCGAACCTCGATGGAGTTCCTTGACTGATTTCTCCCCATCGAGCCAAAGAACCCCTGGGCCCGCAGAACCATCTGCAATGGATTAATACTGCCAGTACCCATTCCGCCATTGTGAAAGAGGACAGGTACTCACGACAAACGCTTCTGCCAGAGATAGGCCCAGCGGGCCAGAGAAGGCTGGACAAGAGCAAAGCCCTGGTTGTAGGTTGCGGAGCCCTCGGCACTTATGCATTATCCTATTTGGTAAGGGCAGGGGTAGGCCAGGTGCATGTCGTAGACAGGGACATAATCGACATCTCCAACCTCCAGAGGCAGTCCCTGTTCCGGGAGAAGGATGTCGGACGACCGAAGGCGAAGGTCGCCGAGGAAGCGCTCAAGGAGATCAACTCGGAGATTGACATCCACGGGGAGGTCGCGGACATCAGCTATGCCAATGTCCAACGCATCGTGAAGGACGCGAGTATCGTTCTTGACGCCACGGACAACATGGACACCCGCTTCCTCGTGAACGATGCCTGCGTGAAGCTCGGGATACCATGGATCTACGCGGGCGCCGTGGGGGTCACCGGCATGGTGATGCCCGTGGTATCCGACGGGCCTTGCCTCAGGTGCGTGTTCCCGACGCTCCCGCAACCGGGACAGCTGCCTACCTGTGACACAGTCGGCATCGTCAACACCCTCCCCAGCATGGTAGCATCCATCGAGGTCACGGAGGCCTTCAAGATCATGCAGGGCAAGGAACCGATCAAGGAACTCATAGTCCTGGATATCTGGCAAGGCGAGCTGCAGAAGGTCAAGGTCAAGAAGAATCCTGGATGCGACTGCTGCGGGAAGAGGCACTTTCCTTACCTGCAGGCGCAGCAGAGGAAGCTCGTCGTCTCGCTGTGCGGCAGAAACGCAGTCCAGATCATCCCTGCGGAGCCACTCAAGGACGGCCTTTCCGACCTGAGAAAGAAACTCTCCAGGTCCGGCACCGCCAGCATCACCGATGGCGTTCTCAGGTTCAAGACGGTAGGCGTAGACATCACCGTCTTCCGGGATGGCAGGACCATCATAGGCGGCACGACCGACCTGTCGAAGGCCAAGACCATCTTCTCGAAGTACGTCGGTGATTGATTGCGCGGCATCGTCCTGCTATCCGGGGGAATAGACTCCCCAGTCGCGGGATACCTCATGGGGAAGCAGGGGCTGGATCTCGTGCTCGTGCACTTCGACAACAGGCCGTTCACAAGCGACAACGAGGTCGAGAAGGCCATCAGCCTCATGAAGCAGCTCGACGACGCGCTCGGGAGGGAATCGTTGAGATTGCTGGTCCCTCACGGGAAGGCACAGGCGGAGTTCGCGAAATGCTGCCGGAGGAACATGGAATGCGTCCTTTGCAGGCGGATGATGCTTCGCGTGGCGGAGAAGCTCGCCAAGAAGCATGATGCCGGATTCATAGTGACCGGGGAGTCGCTCGGCCAGGTCGCATCGCAGACCCTCGCGAACATCAACGTCGAGGAGCGATCGACTTCGTTGCCCGTGCTTCGGCCGCTCATTGGCTTCGACAAGGTGGAGATCGAGAGGATTGCGAAGTCGATTGGCACCTATGACATATCCATCAGGCCGGGCCTGTGCTGCACCATCGCCCCTAAGAAGCCATCAACCTACAGCAAGATCGCTGATGCCATGGATGAGGAGACCAAGGTAGATATCGAGAAGCTGGCTGACGACGAGTTCCAAGGGACGGTCGAGGTGCGATGAAGGGATACGTGATCGACACCTCCGTCCTGTACTACGGCAAGGACCTTCCGGGCGGTTTCGAATGCGTCATCACTCCGGGAGTGGTCAGGGAGCTCGAAAGGGAGGGTATGGGGGACAGGCTCGAGCTGCTGATGGCCACCAGGATAAGAGTGTCGTCTCCTAGCGAACGTTCGTTGAAGAAGGTCAGGGAGGAATCCGAGAAGACGGGAGATTCGAGGCGTCTGTCGGAGGCGGACAAGGAACTTCTAGCACTCGCCCTCGACCTCGGATACGAGCTGCTGACGGATGACTACTCGATACAGAACGTTGCCAGAGTCCTGGGAGTGCCAGCAAGGGGCATGGACCAGAAAGGGATTTCAGAAGTATTCGAGTGGCAGGCGAAGTGCAAGGGTTGTGGTAAGGTTTTCGCTGCGGACGTCCGCACGTGCGACATCTGCGGCTCTGAGACGAGGACCCGCAGGAAGCGAAAGTCCTAGAGCTTCTCCAGGAAGTAGATAGTGACGGTCTCCTCTTCCTTGGGCTTCTCCGAGAACTTGTAAAGCTTCGCGAGCTTGTTTATCAGGTCCTGGCGCGACTCGCCGGGCTTCGCCTCGAGGTCGTATTCGAGGAACGCCAGCGGGATGTTCCGTATCGGAGTGTCAATGGCGAGCAGCACATGGGCTGTGAATTTCATCTTCGGGCTCTGGACCTCGACCTTCTCGTCCGGGCTGTACTTAAGCTCGCCACGGTGTGCCCTGATTGTGGCGAAAAACCGGTCATTCAACTTCTTCCAGTCTTGGGAGAACTGCATGGCTCTGAACCGCATTGGCATCTACCGGCCGGGGGTTATCCTTTCAGTGGCTTAATGGTTACTGGCCACCCTCGAAAGGTTGTTACAGCTCGATCTTGCCGTAGTCCACTTCCGATATCCTCTTGAAATAACCTCTTGGGTGCAGGCAGTTCGGGCATGTCTGCGGTGCTTCCTTACCCTTGTGCATGAAGCCGCAGTTCGTGCAGAACCAAGTCTCCTCCTTGTCGGACTTGTACAGAGTGCCGTCCTTCAGGCGGTCGAGCAACAGCTGATACCTCTTCCCGTGGTGCTTCTCAATCCTCAGGATGTTCTCGAAGAACTTCACAGCCCGCTCGTTCCCTTCCTTGCGGGCGTCCTCCAGGAACTGAGGGTACATCTTGGTCCACTCGTGGACTTCTCCCCCGGCGGCCGTCTTCAGATTCTCCTCGGTCGTCCCAGGGATCTTCAATAGGTTCATGATCAGCGCTGAGTGTTCGTACTCGTTTTCCGCTGTCTCCAGGAAGGTCCTTGCGACGGCCTGGTGGCCCTCCTTGTTGGCGACTCCGGCCCACTTCACATACTTCGCCCTCGCCTCGCTCTCGCCAGCAAGAGCGTGTCTTAGATTCTCCTCGGTCTTGGTCATACGCTTCTCTCTCCTATCCCGGGAAATGGTTCGCGGTCTTAAGGCATTTCCCGATTCTGAACCGACACTAGATCAGATAGAACACCTTGGTGCATCTGAGCGCTCTCGCTAGGCCCCGTCTCCCGAGAACGAACATCGCGAACTCAGTGCGCCTGTCGGTAGGGAAGAAGATGTCTCCGAACTTCCTCGTCCACAGAGAATCCGAAAGTGGTTTGCCCAGAACCCCTCTCCATCTCCATTCATACTCCGAGAGCGCTTGACCGTCCTTCAGGTGACGCCTTATGGTCTGCCCGGCGATCCTGCCAGCGATCATTGCAGTGGGGATACCCCCGCCGTTCGTGGCCATTACTTGACCCGCAGCGTCCCCCACAAGCATCACATTGTCCTTCACTGTTTGAGGGACTGGTCCGGACATCGGAACGAACTTCATTGAGACGTCCTTGTAGGTCATCCCGAGCCTTGACGCGAACCTCTTGAATAGCTCGCTCGGAGGCTCCTTGATCAGCTTCGGATTGAATCCGATCCCCACATTCGCGCCCTGACGCTTGGGAATGACCCATGCGTATCCTCCCGGAGCTGTGAGTCCGAAGTACATCTTGATGATGGGTTCGAAATCGCCCTCGACCTGGCATGTTATCGCAGGATACTTCGCAACCGGACCGGACAAGCCGGTGCTCCTAGCGGTCCTCGAGTTCGGCCCATCTGCTCCAACAATCACTTTCGCTCTTATATCTCCGAGCGTTGTCTTTGCCAAGCCGTCCTTGATGGACAGCAAGGAAGCGCCGGTCTCGATCCTAGCGCCCGCCTCGACAGACAGTCTCGCCAGGTATTTGTCGAACGATCTGCGGTCAAGCGTACGGCCCTTGAAAGGACATCTGTAGACTCTGTCCTTGGGGGAAATCAGGTCGATATGATCGGAGCTGCCGGCGATCAATGATTCATCTATCGAAAAGATCTCTTCAAGGTCCATGCTCTTGGGGAACATGGAGTACATTTCCTCCGTGTCAGGCAGAAACTCCCCGCACTGGACAGGGTACCCGATCTCGGACCTCCTGTCTATCATCAGAACATCAAGGTCCTTTCCCGCACAGTACCTGGCGGTCGTGCTCCCGGCTGGGCCAGCGCCGACTATCAGAACGTCGACATCCAAGGCTTCTTCCCGTTCCATGAAACTTACCCACCTATCCCATGCAGGATACCGGCGTTCACTTCCTGCTTCATGGACCCGACTCGCGGCGCCCTCGCGGGCGCCGTGGAGGCCAGGTCTCCGCAGGCGTTTAGGGTCTCCGTGGAACTCACGGCGACCAGATTGAGAGCTGCATTTAGATCCCTGTCGAGGACCAGGCCGCAGCTCTCGCACTCGTAAGTCCTCTCCGATAGAGTCATTTCCTCCCTGATGTGGCCGCAAGAGGAGCACCTCTTTGTCGATGGGTAGAATCTGGGTGCCACAGCTAGATGACTCCCGTACCACCGGCACTTGTACTCTAGTTGCCGGCGGAACTCCCCCAAACTCACATCCGAGATGGCACGCGCGAGACGACCGTTCTGAGCCATGCCCTGAACGTCAAGGGCCTCGATGACGATCTCGCCGTGGTTTTTGGCGAGCTGCGTCGTCGCCTTGTGCAGAGCGTCCTTGCGGATGTTCCCGATGCGCCAGTATGCCTTCGCCAGTCTGTCTGCCGCTTTCTTCCGATTACTGCTTCCTTCTTGCCTCCTGTGCAGTTCCTTCGAGAGTCTGCGGATCTTCCAAAGGCGGGACTGTAATGGCCTGGGGTTCTCGAAGACGCGCCCATCGGAGAGAGTTGCCATGTGAGATACCCCGAGATCCACACCTACAGAAGGACCTGTTGGCGGTGTGGAATCCAGAGCTTCATGTTCGACCGTGAATGAGACGAACCACCGGTCAGCATCGTGGGTAACGGTCGCGCGTAGGATACGACCGTCGATAAGCGCGGATTCCTTGACGCGCACGCGCCCGATTCGGGGGAGGACGACATGAGTGTCCTCGGCGCGGATGGCGCCCCCCGTGAAGGCGAAGGCGTCTCGCGTCTTTCCCTTCTTCTTGAACTTGGGGAGCCGGACCTTTCGGCCAGCCTTCCGCGTCTTTCGGTAGAGGAGGTAGGCATTGTCGAGGTTCCGGAGAGCCTCCTGCGGGATGCACTTGGAGACTTCGTACATCCAGGGAAAGTCCGTCTTCTTGAGAATGTTGAGGCGGCGGTGTTGCTCGATGGCATTCGTGAACCGCGCATCGCCCTCCTTTTCAAGATAGAGGCGCTGGCGCTCGTCGAGGGCCCAGTTCCACGCGAAACGGGCGACACCCGCGCATTTGACCAAGTGAGCTCGCTGGATGTTGTTTGGCTTCAACTCGAAGCGGTATCCCCGACTAAACGTCATGAACTGCGGCCTCCAGAGCGGAACCACCGGAAGGCCACCTTTTGGTCAATCCCTCTCACCCGAGGCAAATCCGCCAATTTCACGACCACAAATAGATACTCGCGGTACAAAAAACCGTCTACTTCTTGTAGCCTCTGGTCATCGTCGCTCCTTTGAGCTCCAGATACTCGGTCGATACGTCAGAGAAACCTGTCCTCTTCAAGAGGTCCTCATAGACCTTTGTTGACCCGTAGGCATCGTATGTATCTAGGAGAGTCCGGTAGGGATCGCGGGTCCATCTCTCCCTGGCGACAGAAGGCACTGCGACGCGCGTGAGCGGCGGGACCATGTGCCTGACATGAAACTCGAGCATCTTCGCCAAAGGACCCGGCGGCGGCTTCGCCATGTCGACTATCACGACCTCTCCGCCGTCTCTGAGCACGCGGTGCATCTCCTCCGCTCCCGCGCGCCTGTCGAAGAAATCCCTGAACGAGAATACGCAGAATACCTTGTCGATCGACTTGCTAGCGAGCGGGATCCTTTCACCTACGCCCTTCAGGAAGGTGACCCTGTCGCGGTCGAGCAACTGCTTCGCGTGTGACGACAGCTCGCTGGACGGCTCGAGCGCGAACACCTGGTTCGATGTCAGATGCTTTGTGAAGTTGCCCGGACCGGAGCCGATCTCGAGCACGACATCGTCCGGACCTGCGATCGAGGCGACCCTCTTCCGCCACTTCTCCACCAGACCGAAGGTTATCAGCCAATTGACCCTCTCGTAGTAAGGCCCGATCTCCTCCATGGCGTCCATCACGTCGTGCCATTCCCTTCCACTCATTCCCTGCGGGTCCATCAGTACATCCTCATGAATCTCTTCCGAGCACCTTGTTCACCAAGTCCCTGAGACCTTGGCTGTGCCGGTTGTTCGCCAGGCATCCGAGATGTCCCAAGGCCTCCATCCCGTAGAACTCGCCCATGCCCCTGGCCTTCTCGATGGCTCCCGACTTAACGACCAGCTGAGCGCATTTCCGGACCTCGTCAGCAGATGGTTCATCACGGGCGATCACGTCAAGGATCGCCTTCTTGGTGTCTTCGGAGCTCTTGATGGCCAGCAGGGACGGCAAGGTCAGGTTGCCCTCCTTGAGGTCGTTCCCGACCATCTTACCGGTCTTCTTCTCATCGCCTGTGAAATCGAGAATGTCATCGACTATCTGGAATGCTATGCCTAGGTCCTGTCCGTACGCTCCCAGGCTCTGGATCGCCTCGGGGTTGCCGCCTGCGAGGTACGCGCCCACCATCGCGCCTGCTCTTATGGGCTCTGCGGTCTTCCGCTCGGCGACCTGGAGATAGGTGTCAACGGTCAGGTCCTTCCTGTGCCTGTACCTGTTCTGAAGTATCTCGCCCTCGGCCAGCGCTGCACATGCGTCAGCAGTGGTCTGTACGACCGTCCTGTCGAACACGCCCCCGATCCTGAAAGCCTGAGAGAACAGAAAATCGCCGGTGACGATGGCATCGTGCATACCGTACTTCTTGTAGACAGTCTCGCGACCCCTCCTCGTGGAGCCGCCGTCATTGATGTCGTCGTGTATCAGCGTCGCTGAATGGATGAGCTCGAACCCGGCAGCGATGTCTACTATCTTCGGGACATCAGAACCGCCAAGGGCTCTGTATGCGAGGATAGTCACTGTCGGCCTGATCCTCTTGCCGCCCGCGTCGATGACATGCAGGGAGGCGTCAGTCAGAACCTTTTCCCGGGACTTCACCATTTCGTGGAGCTTCTCATCAACCAAGTGGAGCTCCTTCTGGATGCCGAAATCCCATGGCTTTGTGGTCATGGTGTTGCGCATATTGACCATTTGCTACTTAAGCGTAGTGCCTCCTGGATAGGGCGGAAAATGAGCATCTGGCCATGACTGTCGGCAGCGGCCTCAAGGCCAGCCGGAGACCAGGCCTGAGAAGGTCTCGCCCGCATGCCTGCAGGCAGTGACGACCGCGTCCGGATAGATGCCGATTGCGACGACCATGATGACCGCGACGGAGATGGCTGCACCGAGCATCGGCTGGACCTTCACTTTCTCAACAGGGCCTTTCTCCATGTAGATATTCTTGATCACGCGCGCGTAGTAGTACAGTGATAGGGCGCTGTTGAGCACGCCCGCGACCGCGAGCCAAATCATCCATTCCTGGCCCTCGATGAAGGAGGCCTCCACGGCAGACGAGAACAGAACGAACTTGCTCGAGAACCCGGCAAGGGGCGGGATGCCCGCGAGCGAGAGCAGGAACAGCGTCATTGAGAACGCGAGGAATGGCGACCGCTTGCTGAGGCCCTTGAAGTCATCGAGCTTCTCACCGACGGCAACGGCCCCCATTGCAGCTACGACCATGAACGCCCCGGACTTCATGAACGCGTGAGTGATGATGTGGAACATGCCGCCAGCGACGGCGTACTGGGTCGCTACGGGAAGCGCGATGAGTATGTAACCAGCCTGTGCGATGGAGGAGTACGCGAGCATCCTCTTCATGTTGGTCTGCGAGACCGCGATAAGGTTGCCGACGGTCATGGTGAGTATCGCGAGAACGGCGACCGCCTCCTCCCAGTCCGTCTTCGTGACGATTATCGCGACTAGGAATATCTTGAAGAACGCAGCAAAGCCCATCTTCTTCGAGGCGGCAGCGAGAAGACCCGATATCGGCGTAGGGGCGCCCTCGTACACGTCCGGCGCCCACATATGGAACGGGACCATCGCGACCTTGAATCCAAGGCCTGCCATCAGCATGACAGCAGCGAGCAGGATGACCGGTTGAGAGTCTATTATCCACGGCGTCGTGGATGTTGACAGCACGGTACCGATAGAGGCTATGCTCGTCGTTCCGCCGACCCCGTAAAGAAGAGAAATCGCGAACAGTGTAAGCGCGGACGAGAAGCCTCCGACGATGAAGTACTTGGTCGCGGCCTCAGCGCTCCTCTTCTCCGCCTTTCTGAAGCCGGAGAGGGCGAACGACGATATGCCAGCGATCTCGAGACCCACGAACAAGGCTATCAGGTCGGTGGATTCGGCAACGATCGTCATGCCGGTGATGGCCAAGAGGATGAGCGCATAGTACTCGCCCTGGTTCTTGTCGTTCTTGATGAACTCGGGCGAGCCGAGCACGACGACAATCCCCACCGAGACGAACACGAGCATGAACAGGCCAGCGAAGATGTCCAAGTCGATCAGGCTGATCTGGCTCTCCGGTGGGGTCCAGATGTCGAGGAATATCCAGGATATGAGCGCAGCGGCGACCGCGACCAAGGGCGCGAGCGCCATCATGGAGATTATCCTCTTGTCCCTCGATATGTAGTCGATGGCGGGCATGAGCAGCGCAAAGACTATCAGAAGAAGCTGCGGTGTGAATACGTCCAGGTAGTTCCAGACGGACAACTCATCCACCTCCCAGGAGACCGAGCACAATCTTCGCCGCGGGGTCTATGTACTGGAATATGAGCATCGGGAACACGCCGAATAGCGCGATCAAGGCGATGAGCATCCCGACAGGAGCTCCCTCGAACCAACTGATATCGTGCAAATGCGCTGTATCGATCTTCTGCGTCATCGGTCCGAACATGGACCTCTGAAGAGCCCAGAGGTAGTACCCGGCAGTGATCGCGACACTGATTATCGGCAGGAACAGCCAGAGCGCCCAGACCTGATACATGCTCGCGAGCACCATGAACTCGGCCGCGAAGCTCACCAAGCCGGGAAGACCCAATGAGGCAAGGAATCCGATCGTCATCATGGTGGATGCTATTGGCATCTTCTTTGACAGTCCTCCCAGGTCCGGGATCAGCCTGGTGCCGCAATGGTGTTGGACCACACCGCACATCATGAACAGGACTGCGGTGACGAGCCCATGAGCGAACATCTGGAACACTCCCGCGACGATACCTAGCTGCGTGAACGTCGCGAAGCCCAGCAGCACGAAACCCATGTGGCTGATGGAACTGTACGCTACCATCTTCTTGAGGTCCTTCTGTGCGAGACATAGCATCGCACCGTACAGGATGCTCACGATGGCGATTATAGCCATCACAATCTGCAGTGCGTCTGCGCCCTCGGGCAGAGTGGGCATTGCCACTCTGATGATGCCGTAGCCGCCCATCTTGAGCAGCAGGCCGGCCAGCAGGACGCTACCAGCGGTAGGCGCCTCGACATGCGCGTCAGGCAGCCAAGTGTGGAACGGGACCATGGGCAGCTTCACGCCAAATCCGAAGAATGTGGCTCCGAAGGCGGCTATCTGGAACACCTTCGAGAACTCCGTCTGTCCTGCGCGCCAGATGTCCTCCATGCCGAATGAATTCACGCCAGCTTGGAAGTACATCGCCATTATGGCGACTAGGAGCGCGAGGCTCGCGATGTGAGTGTAGATGAAGAACTTGATCGCGGCATAGTCCTTGTTCGGCCCGCCCCAGACGCCGATCATGAAGTACATCGGTATCAGGACGATCTCCCAGAACACGTAGAACACGAAGTAGTCCAGGGACGAGAATACTCCCAGGACGCCGACCTCGAGAATGAGCATGAGCCCGAAGTACTCCTTCGGCCTGAGCTTCGTGTCCCACGAGAACAGTATCGAGAGCGTGCTCAGGAGCGTCGTGAGCACAAACATCGGGAGGCCTATGCCGTCGAGGCCCACAATGTACGTTATCCCAAGCGCCTTGATCCATGTGGTAGATTCGTAGAATTGGAAGTCGTAGAATCCGCGACCGTCATGGTATCCAGTGGCTGTCGAGTCGGGCTCGATCATGAAGACTAGGGCCACAAGGACCGACAGTATCAGTGCGACCAAGGAGAATGATAGCGCCACCCATTTGGCATACTTCTCATACCTCCCCAGTAGGAATGTGCACGCCGCCCCGATGATAGGCATCAGGATTATGATCGAGATTATCGGAACGCCTTCGAACATGTCACAGACCTCCCCAGGGCATTATGTAAACAACGAAGATCAGCAACAACACGATACCGAGGACTATCAGGCTCGCGTACCTCTGGACATTCCCTGACTGGGCCTTTCTTATGGTCCCGCCCAGGTTCGCGCCCAGGTAGGCGAAGCCGTTCACGATGCCGTCGATGACATGCCTGTCGAACTTGTCCGCGAGGAGTGAGAACCCGTACCAGACGGTGAGTGCGAAGTCGTCATAGAACTTGCTGATGTACCATCTGTTCTCAAGGACTTTCTGCATCCTGCCCGAAAACCCTCTGGCGAACACTGACCTGTCGAAACCGGGAACGTAGTAGACCCTGTAGGCGATCAATACGCCCACGATCACCAAGCCGAGGACAAGATAGGTGAACACATCGGTGAACACGTTCGATGCGATGTCCGCGAACGTCTCGTGCTCCGGTACGAGCATCGGGAGTCCTTCGAGAGAGCGCTCGAGGAAGAGCTTGAAGCCCTCACCCACAAAGAGGGCGAACCCAGAGACTGCCGCCAGCCCGGCGAGGATCATGAGAGGAACGGTCATCAGTTTGGGGGACTCGTGCGCATGGTACTCGGACCTCGGCTCGCCAGAGAAGGTCATGAACCACATCCTGAACATGTAGAATGCCGTCAGGAAAGCGGTCGCTACTCCCATGAGCCATAGCACCAGGAAGGTCGTGTCATAGCTTCCCGCGTGGTAGACCGACGCTAGCACTTCGTCCTTGCTCCAGAAGCCGGAGAGCGGAGGAATGCCCGCGATGGCCAGAGCTCCAATAAGCATGGTGATCGAGGTAATCGGCATCTTCTTTCGGAGGCCGCCCATAAGACGCATGTCGTTCGTGCCGACCGAGTGGATGACGCTGCCGGCGCAGAGGAACAGCAACGCCTTGAAGAATCCGTGGTTCATCAAGTGGAACAAGGCGGCAGAATAGCCTGCGGTAGAGCCAGACTTGATAAGGAGCCAGCCACCCGCGCCCAGTCCGAGGATCATGTATCCGAGCTGGCTCACGGTGCTGTACGCAAGGACCCTCTTTATATCCGTGGCCACGAGCGCGACTGTCGCCGCGAGCAGCGCCGTTATCCCGCCTATGATTGCTACAAACAATAGGCTGTCGGGAGTCTGAACGAAGAGCGGGTATGTCCTAGCCGTCAGGTACACGCCAGCCTTCACCATGGTCGCGGCATGTATGAGTGCGGAGACTGTGGTAGGACCTTCCATAGCATCAGGAAGCCATTCGTGGAGCGGGAACTGAGCGCTCTTTCCTATGGCACCGCCGAAGATGAGAGCCGTGGAAAGCGTCAGCATGTCCTGGGGAACGGGGTTCACGCCGCCGTCGGCAAACAAGGTGGCGAAATCGAGAGTCCCCACATACTTGAACAGGATGATGATGCCCGCCATGAACATGATGTCGCCGACGCGAGTCACGATGAAGGCCCTCTTGGCCGCACTGGCTGCAGATGGCCTCTCGTACCAGAAGCCTATGAGCAGGTAGGAGCAGAGGCCCACGAGCTCCCAGAAGATGAACATCTCGAGGTAGTTGTTCGCGATAACGAGGCCGTACATGACTGATATGAACAGCATGATCTCGGCGTAGTACCGCCTCCTCCGCTCGCCCTCCTCATGCATGTACCCGCCAGAGTAGATGACGACGAGAGTGCTCACGACCGAGACAACGACAAGCATGACTGCCGTGAGTTGGTCAATCCAGATGCCGAACCTGACGGAGAAGTCGCCGATGATGAGCCAAGTGGTGCTCGGCGCGTCGACGGTGAGCGTGCGGCCGTTGACGACCTCCCAAATCATCAGCACCGATATGATTAGCGCTCCGCCTGCGCCCGCGATCGCGTAGCCCGCGCCATCCTCCCAGCCGAGTGTGCGCTTTGGTAGGAGACCTATGAGTATGAACGCGACGAAGGGGAAGACCGGGATGAGCCACGCGTACTCCAACATCTTACCACCTCAGGATGTTGATCTTGTCAACATCGATCGTCTGATATCTCCTGTAGACCGACAGGATGATGGCCAAGCCGACTGCGACCTCTGCAGCAGCGATTGCTATCGAGAACAGCGCGAATACCTGGCCCGAGGCGTCAGGGATTCCGTGCAATGCAGTGTGATATGAGCTGAAAGCCACCAGGTTTATGTTCGCGGCGTTGAGCATGATCTCGATGGACATGAGCACGACGATGGCGTTCTTCCTCGACAACACGCCATAAGCCCCTATCGCGAACAGGAGAGAGCTGAACACCAGCCAGTACTCGATCGGGATCATGGTTTCTCCTCCTTTGCGAGGAAGACCCCTCCGAGCAGGGCGACGAGCAGCAGCAGGCCTATCAGCATCATGATGAGGCCGTATCCCGAGAGGTCCGAATAGCCGAAGAGTGTCATGCCGACCTCTCGGCTTGTTGTCTGGTCCATCTCGCCGGAAGGCCAGTCCACCTGAAGAATTGCGCCTATGAACAGCAGCGCGAGGGCCGCGGCCGCCAATGCGCGCGGAACCGCAGTGTTCATCGCTTCTCACCCTCCATTATCTCGCGCCTTGTGAGCATGATACCGAACAGGATGACGACCACCACGGCCCCAACATACACGAGTATCTGTACGATGGCCACGAATTCCGCGCTCAGCATCACGAACAGGACCGCGATCGCGATGAAGCATGTGGCGAGGGCGATAACGCTGTGGACTATGTTCCTGGTGGCAATGACGAGAATGGCAGAGACAAGCGCAGACGCCGCCATGAACAAGAATATGAACAGCTCCCAGCTCACTTCTTCACCCCCGGCATTTCGATCGCTTTGAACTTGCACGCACGGAAGCACTTGCCGCATCCGACGCACTTCTCCATCACGAAAACCGCCCTCTTCTTCGGCTTGCTCTTCTTGCCGTCCTTGAGGATCCGCTCGGTACCGGGCATGTCCATCATGTATATCGCGTCCGCAGGACAGGCCTTCGCGCAGGCGCTGCAGCCAGTGCAGTTCTTGAGTATGAACTTCGGCTCTGGCATATCGAAGTAGGACTCGTACATGTCCTTCATCGTCAGCGCCTTCTCAGGGCACGCGACTACGCACTTCCCGCACGCGGTGCACTTGGGCAGCGCGATCTCCGGCTTCAGCTTCCCTACGCTCTCGATGGGCATCATCGCGATGCACATCTCGGGGCACTCGCCGGCGCACTTCTCGCAGCCTGTGCACTTGTCCAGGTCGAGGACGGGAACGGAGCGCTTCTGCCGCTCCTCCACGAACTTATCAGCGAACGAATCGTCCCTGAGCTCCTTGGCGCTGAACTTGAGCTTCTCCCTGTCGCCGCTTGCGAGCTCGAACTCGACAGTCTCATGGATGGCTACGGTCGGACAGACCTCAACGCAGAAGCCGCAGAACAGACATCTTCCCATATCGATCCCCGGCCGCTCTATCTTTCCCAGCTCCGGGTCATCGATCTTCTCCATCCACATGCAGTCATTGGGACATATCTGCACGCAGTTGCTGCACCCAATGCACCTCTTGAAGTCGAGCGTGTGCTTGCCGCGGTAGGTCGGTGGAAGGTTGAGCTTTTGATACGGGTACAGGATCGTGTTCGGCTTCCCGACGATGAGCGACCTCCAGACCTGCTTCCCAGTCCGCTTCATCGGCCTGAGGACGAACCCGAGCGTGCTCTGCTTCCTCTTGGCCGGCATCAGAACCACCCCAGAGTCTTCAGAGAAGCAGCTATCAGAAGGTTGAGGATTGCCAGCGGCATGAGCCTCTTCCAGCCGATGTTCAATATCTGGTCGACCCTGACTCTGGGAACGGACCAGCGCATCCACTCGATTATGATGAACACGATATACGCCTTAATCAGGAACCAGATGGGGTCAGGGATGATGGACGGGCCCTGCCAGCCGCCCAAGAACAGGGCGGTCGCAAGCGCGCCTCCGATGTACCCCCTCAGGTAGGAAGTCATCATGAACAGACCAAACCGCATGCCGCAGTACTCGGTGGTCCAGCCCTCGACGAGTTCGGCCTCGGCCTCCGGAAGGTCGAAAGGCTGTATCTCGACCTCGGCAACGAGGCACGTGAGGAACACTACGAACCCGAGGAATAGAGGAATCGCAAACCAGATATCGTGCTGGGCGGCAACGATTTCAGTGAAGTTGAAGCTCCCGGCCAGCAGAAAGACACCTGCGACCGTGAGAAGCATCGGTATCTCGTAGCTCATCATCTGCGCAGCGGACCTCAGCCCTCCAATGAGCGTGTACTTGTTGTTCGAGGACCAGCCGCAGATGAGAATCGAGAACGGAGCGATTGCGAAGAACGCGAACGCAATCAGAGCGCTACTGGGTACGCCGGCACCTGAAGCATTCGTCGATATCCCGAAGTCGCGCCCGAGCGGGATGGTCGACAGTGCTAGGAAAGATGAGCCAACGAATATGATCGGCCCGAGTAGGAAGCCGAGCTTGTCTGCTTTTGCGGGCGTTATGATCTCCTTCACGAACAGCTTGATGCCGTCCGCGAGGTTCTGGAGCCATCCGCCGATCCTGTAGCCGACATAATACGGACCGTAGAAGTCGAACATACGCCCCATGAACTTCCGGTCGAGCCAGATGAAGTTGAGGACATTGACCAGTATGATGATCAGCATGATGATGGCTTCGAGCACTATCGCGAAGACAGAGATGTTGCTGTGCGACGCGGCGAAGTTCCCGACACCGTCAAAGAAGTCCCCGAGACCCCCTGGGAGCCAGCTCCCTAGCCAGTACCAGAGGTGGTTGACGAGGTCGACGAGCCAGTGAATGATCCCGTAGCAGAATTCGTACAAGTTCATTGGATCATCACCTATCCGTCTCCCCGATGCACATGTCGAGGCCGCCCATGATGGCGACCACATCGGCCACCTTGTAGCCGACAAGCATGTGCTTCGCCGCGGATACTGTCACGAAGATCGGGCTCCTGATCCTCAGCCGGTACGGCCTGTCCGTGCCGTCCCCGACCACGTACATCATCCCCTCGCCGCGCGGGTCCTCGACCCTCCCGAGGCCAGTCCCGATCGGTGCGTTCCTGGGCGCGAGCACCCTCCATTTGCCCTTGGGCATCTTCTGGATGGCCTGTCTGATTATCTTGCAGCTCTCCAGCATCTCATCCATCCTGACGCTGTAGCGCGCGTAGCAGTCTCCATCTGGGTGGGTTATCGGCCGGAAGTCGATCTCCGGGTAGGCCTCGGATGCCATGTCTTTCC
>CAZTFD010000002.1:21350-23721 GCA_964612225.1 uncultured Thermoplasmata archaeon
CCTCAGCGGCGGGCCGGTCACACCAAGGTTCATCGCGTCCTCTTTGCTGAGTCTCCCGACGCCGACGTTCCTCATCATGAAGACCTTGGACCCCTCGTAGAGGTCGTAGTACTCGTGAATCTTCTTCTCCATGTAGTCGCACGCGCGCAAAGAATCCCGTTCAAAATCAGGCGGCACGTCGTGGGCGACACCGCCGATCCTGCAGTAGTTGTATGTGATCCTGGACCCGGTGAGCGCCTGGAGGATGTCTATGAATATCTCCCTGTCTCGCATCGCGTAGATGAATCCGATCATCATCCCCAGGTCCGCGGCGTACGCCGCGAGCCACATCAAGTGGGATGCGATGCGCTGCATCTCGAGCGCCACGACCCGGAGGTACTGAGTGCGCTCGGGCACCTCGATCCCCATCAGGTCCTCGACGGTCCGACAGTACAGGTGGTTCCAGCTCAGGGACGCCCCGTAGCACAGCCTGTCAGCGATTGGCAGAATCTGCGTATACGTCCTGTTTTCGCAGATCTTCTCTATGCCTCTGTGGAGGTACCCGACCTCCGGCTCCGCATCGGTGATTGTCTCTCCGTCAACCTTGATCCTGAGGTTCCAGAGCCCGTGGGTCATCGGGTGCTGGGGGCCCATGTTGATCCACATCTCGGCCACTCAGTCACCTCCTCTGAAATCCTTCCTCAAGGGATGGTACAGGAAGTCCTTGGGTAACAGTATCCGCTCCAGCTTCGGATGGTTGTTGAACTTGATCCCCATGAGGTCGTAGGACTCCCGCTCCTGCCAGTCGGCTCCGCCCCAGACGGAAGTGACCGAGTCCACGCTCGGGTCGTCCTTGGGAGTGGTTGTGATGAGCTCGAGGAGAAGGCAAGAACCGTAGCAGGAGATGTGATACACGAGCTCGAATCTGTCGTCATACTCGACCGCTGAAATCATGGACAGGTGCTCGAACCCCAGATTGTCCCTGAGGAACTTGCAGCACTTGTGAAGGTCCCTGCGCTCGATCCTGGCCCTGAGGACTCCCTTCCTGAGCTTTTTGAAATCCGTGACCGCCGATGGGAAGTTGTCGAGGAGCGCCCTGATCACTCTCTCCTCGGGCACCTCGTCTATCCTGCTCGGAGCTCTCTCTAGCCCCTCGGATAGGATGTCTTTCCCCCGCTCTCCCATGTCAGTCTCCCCTTCGTTGGCCCTGCGGCTCACTTGCCGGTCAGCAGCCCCTTCTTGTTATCCTTGATGATCTTCTGCAGTTTGATGAACCCGTCAATGAGCGCCTCTGGCCTTGCAGGGCATCCGGGTATGTAGATGTCTACTGGAATGAACTGGTCGACGCCGGGTACGACGCTGTAGCTGTTGTAGAACGGTCCGCCGGATATCGCGCACTCGCCCATCGCGATGACCCACTTCGGGCCCGGCATCTGATCGTACAACCTCCTGAGCGCGGGCTTCAGCTTCTTGCTCACTGGGCCATTCACGAGCAGGACATCGCACTGCCTGGGCGTGGACCTGTAGATGACCCCGAACCTCTGAGCATCGAACCTCGGGGCGGACGCCACCGCCATCTCGAGCGCGCAACACATGATGCCGAAGTGCAAAGGATATATGGAGTTCCTTGTGGCCCAGTTGAAGAAGTCCTTCGTCACGAGGTCGATCCCGGTCCCGATGGGAGACCTTCTGAGGATGCCCTCAAGGGCGTTGTCGGCCCACTTGATGAAGTCCTTGGACCGGAACGCGATGACCTGGCCCACAGAAGGATCGGTCTGACCGGCCTTCAGATCCAGATTATCTCCTCCTTCTTCAGCGCGTAGGTGACTCCCGCGAGAAGAATCCCCAGGAACATCAGCATGAAGAGCTTCGCGAGCTGGCCCAGGTCGGAGAACACCAGTGCCCACATGAGGACGAACACGGTCACAAGGTCGAAGGCGACGAAGATGATCGCGTACATGTAGTACTGGAAATGGAACTGTATGTGAGCATCGCCGACCGGGACCTCGCCGCACTCGTAGGTTGTCTCGCCTCGGGGGTCCTTCTTGTCGGTCCTGATATACCTAGATAGCAGAAACACGAGGGTTGGAATTAGCAGGGCTATTATCGCAAAAACTGCGACTCCCATATAGTCCTCTGCTAGCATTGCTCGGGGATTCCCTACAATGTATAAAGCGTTTTTCGAATCAGGGCAGGCGGCTGTAGCCGGTCAGTGTCGTATTTCGTCTACAATGCCCGAACTTTGTTCGAGGAGGTCCCGATGGGATAGAAAATCTTCCCATACGGGCATCTCCGAGAGGTCGTCGGACCCCCGAATCCGAAGATGGTTCATCGACTGCGCATGCGTGATGCTATCCTGCCGCCGTGCTCATCTCAGCTTTGCACCGCACTT
>CAZTFD010000003.1:0-13079 GCA_964612225.1 uncultured Thermoplasmata archaeon
GAGGCGTGAGCCTCTCGGCGTAGGAGGTTATCAGCGGGTCGCCGCTGATGATCCAGTCGCTGGGCGTGGTCCAGGCTGCTATCTTCTCCGCGTAGGTCAGCTGAGACGGCTTGTCTTGAGCAAAGAGGCCGTACCCGGCAAGACCGCCGGACACCATAGTTCCGACCAGCAGGACCGCAAGAAAGACACGTAACTCTGATACTCCTTTTTTCCTCTCTTTTGCGCTCACGCTCTCTGTTGATTGCACCTTTATGTCTTCAGCCATCCGTGAGACTAGCATGCCTGTGAGTATTGCCAATCCGGGGCTCATGAGCACCATGTGATGAAGGAACACGAGCGGCTGAAGTATGAAATCCGCGAGAAGTACCAAGGTCAGGATGAGGAGGAACCTCGCCTCTTTCGAGTGGGCCCACATTCTGCGGGCGTACACGAGCGGAAGCGCATATGCGAGGTTAAGCCCGAAGAAGGCCGGTATCGACAGCTTCATTGCGAGGTCGAACCCCCTGTGCCCCTGATCGAACAGCATCCCGTTTAGCATGTCCGAAGGACCGAGGGCGGCAAGCAGGACGGCCAGTGGAACTGCCGCCATCGCTAGGAAGATGGTGATGTCTTTGACCGTTCTTGAGGGATTCTTATTCTTCTTTCTGAAGAGGCTGAGCTGCAGAAGCATGAACACCAGCATCCCGAGAAGGGCGACACCTCCGAACAGTTTCGAGGCTGTTGACATTCCAACTAGCAGTCCGGCCAAGCTGAGCGCGATTCTGGATTCCTTCCTCAGATAGTGCAGGAACAGCGGCAACGAGAGCGCGAGAAAGGATGTCGAGATGCCATCGAGCGAGAAGAGCCTCGACTCGCGGAGCAGGGCGAAATCCACCGCCAGAAGTCCTCCGGTCACCAGCATCGCGACATTCCCCTGTTGCTTCTTCGATGCGAGCATGCAGGCAGCGATGGCCACGAGACTGAGCCCGGCGGTCAGGGCACGCAGTACAACAACATCACCGTCGAACACGGAGCCGATCAGAAATGCCAGAGGCGCCTGGTCGCAAGTGATCTCAGTATAGAGCCCAAACCCTTGGCTGACCATCCTGGACCTCTCCAGCATTATGCCTTCGTCGACACCGTTGTTCGAGAAGCTCCAGCCGATGTTGTAGAACCTGAGGAAGGCTGCAATCGCCAGGACCAGCACCAACGAGATGAGAACCTTCCTCTTGTCAGTGGTCAGGTTCTCCAGTAGCCTAATGGTCCCGCCTCACCAATCGGGAACAGCGCCGGGGCTTATTGATTCTGCCGGAGGGTCACAGGAATTCCTGGAACTCCTTGACCAGTTCGGGGTGCTTAGTCTCGATGGCCTTCAGTATGGCGAGCGTGGACATCTTCTCAACGCCCACGTCGTTCAGGGTCGAAATGATCTTGTTGAAAGCGTCGTCAGTCAAGGTAACGAGCTTCTCCTTGGCCATCCAGTTCCTGTACAGGTTGTTCTCCAGGAGGGCCCTCCAGCCCTTCTCGTAGCGCTGGAGCGATTGGGCGCTGAAGTTCTTCTCCTTGGCGGCCTTTGCTAGAACCTCTCCCGCGACTTTGCCAGCCTTGCAGCTGTTGGATATGCCTCCACCGGTGATGGGGTCTATCTGCCTAGCAGCGTCCCCCACCAGGAGCACGCCGTCGCCGACGGTCCTGTCTATGGGGGCGCATATGGACACCGCCCCGCTGACCAGCTCGAGGGGTCTGCCCTTCTTCAGCCTCGGGTCCCCCAGCACGAACCTGTCCAGGTGCTTCTTCACGTCCGCGGGGTCCTTGAGCTTCGTGAGCTGCATGCCGATGCCGACATTCGCGGTGTCCTCGTTCTTGGGGAAGATCCAGATGTATCCGCCAGGGGCCTTGCTCCCGAGAACGAACTCGCAGTAGTCAGGATCATAGTCGATGTTGGTGAGCCTATACTGGAAGCAGGTCGTGATGTCCCTCGGAGCGAGGTTTGTGTTTATGCCTGCCCATCTTCCGACCTGGGATTCATATCCGTCAGCGCCTACCACGCATCCGCATTTGATGTCCTTCGTCTCGCCGAACGATTTGACCTTGACGCCGGTGACCTTGTTGCCGGACTTGAGCAGCTTGACGGCGGAGGTCTTCAGCACCAGGTCCGCCCCGGCCTTCGCTGCGTCGTGGGCCAGAAGCTTGTCGAAGAAGACGCGGTCGAGGACTATCCCGACCTCGTTCCCGGCCATCTTCTCCGAGAGATAGAACTGTGTCCCGTTCGGAGCAACGATCTTTGCACCCTTGACCTCCCGGGCCACGCTCTTGGGATCCAGCTTGATTCCCACCGAATCTAGCCATGAGCGGGAGATGCCCTCTCCGCACCTTACAGGGGAACCGATCTCCTGTCTCTTCTCGATCATGAGCACCCGCGCACCGCCCTTGGCCGCCCACTTCGCGGTCATCGAGCCCGCGGGTCCCGCCCCGACAACGACGACATCGTAGTCTGGCATCTACTTCTCCCCCGCGATCTTGATGGCGCCCACAGGGCAGACCTTGATGCAGCGCTTGCACATCGTGCAGTCGTCGTTGAACTCCAGCACGACCTCGTTCAGATATATGGCATTCACGGGACACGAACCCACGCACGCGCCGCAGTGCATGCATCTGGCTATGTCCACATCGAACTCGTCCAATTCCTTGCCCATGATTATCAACTCATGTGTACTCTTCGCCGTGCGTCTTTCTCCACTCGGCCAGCGGCACCGAGAACTTCTTCTCGACCTCGGTCCTGTAGACCGGGCCGGAGTTGTATGCGCAGAACGGGATGATCTTCCCGTCCGGCGTCGTGTAGTGTATCATGCACCTCTTGACCCGTTCGATGTCGTAGTTGTACGAGTCCATGAAGTGCATCGCCCCAACGTACATCATCTGCCAGCTGAACTTCGCGAGCTCGCTCTTGGTCTCCTCCGACAGGACTCCCCTGAGCGCCTTCAGGAATTGCACTGAGCTCATCCCCTCTGGCATCTCATCCTTCTTAAGGTACTTCCTGAGAAGGTTGAACGCCTTGACCTTGGAGAACGCCTTTACCTTCTTGCCTTCGGTCTTCTGAGCGAGATGGTAAAGCTCTTCGAACAGGTTCTCCACATCCACGAACCTGGTGACGGGGATTATGTCGTCAGGACCCTTCACGAACATGTAAGTCGCGATGCCACAGTGAACATGTGTGGTGAGGGTCACCTTCGGGTCGCCGTAGAGCGCGCCCCAGAGCTCCGAGACGGCGGCGACTGTTGGCACGGGGTACCAGTCCGTGGTCTTGATCTTCCCTCCTGACTGCCTCTCCATGTCATGGGCGAGGTCGGGGAGCGTGTATCTGCCCTTCTCAAGCTCTTCATGCGTGATCCTTCCGGTGAACGCAACAGGCTGGAAATTAACTCCTCTGACCACATCCATGTTCTCGAGCGCGTAGTGCAAGATCGGCCAGACCTGGTCGTCATTCAAGCCTTTGACGATCGTGGGCACGAACACTATCGACGAATGGTGCTCTACCTTCCGGAAGTTCTCTATGACCTTCTTCTTGACTGCGAGCAGATCCCTGCCCCTGGCACGCACATAGATATCGCTCCTGAGGCCGTCGAACTGAAGATAGACCGTGTTCAGGCCGGCGTCGCTGGCTTTCTGGCAGAAATCGATGCTCTCCGCGAACTTGATGCCGTTCGTCGCGACCTGGATCTGGGCGAAGCCGAGGTCCTTGGCCGCCTTGATGATGTCCAAGAACCGTGGATGGATCGTCGGCTCCCCGCCTGAGAACTGGACTGCTGGGGTCGGGACTGGCCGTTCTTCCCTCAGTACCTTGAGCATCTTGACGACGGTCTCATAGTCGGGTTCGAAGACGTATCCGGCCTGATTCGCATTCGCGAAGCAGATCGGGCATTTCATGTTGCATCTGTTGGTCAGGTCCACGTTTGCCAAACCGGTGTGGCTCAAATGGAGGTCGCACAGTCCGCAATCGAACGGGCACTGTTTCGCCTTCTTTATGGCCGGGTTCTGGACCCCAACGCCGTCCTTCGCCCACTTCTCGACCCTCCGGTACATGTCTGCATCGGACCACACAATGTCCTTGAACTTCCCGTGCTTGGGGCACGACTTCTCCATCACGACCTTGCCGTCGACTTCGCGGATGGTCGCAGGTATGATAGTCAAACAGTCAGGGCACAGGCTCTCGGTCGTCTTCGGTAGACCTGCTGGTATGGCGGACTTTCTGGTCAGCATGTTACTGCATCCCGAATCGCAATCCTCAGGGAATCATTTAAATGTTATGTAGCTGTTTCAGCTACAAATGGACCTAAAGAATGTCATATCCTCACTGGGCGGGGACGTCGACCAGTTGATGAAGGAGTATACGAAGATATCCAGCACTCTCGGAATGTTGGGATTGTCCGTATACGAATCGAGAGCATATGTCGCGCTCGTGGCTTTGGGCTCAGGTTCGACTGGTCTTGTAGCTGAAATTGCACATATTCCGCGTACATCCACCTACAGGACCTTGAGGAGTCTCGAGCGCAGGGGATATGTGAGGAGCTTGCCAGGCCGCCCGAAGTCCTTCGCACCCGTCGACACATCGGACTTGTCCAAGAGGTTCGTCAAGGAAGTCGAGGATGCGTTCGCGAAAGTGTCCTCTCTCAAGGACCTGCTCTCCGAGCGCGGAGTCCCGCAGCTCGTCTACACGATCATGGGCAAGCAGAGGGTCCTCGACAAGATCGCGGAGATGTTGGACAAGTCCGAGCACACTTTCGTCATGTCCTCCCCCTCTCTGTCGGTAATAATGAGAAAGATGGGCAAGAAGTTCGCAAGCGCGATCTCGAGGAATGTCAGCATCACGATCATTACCTCTCCGTTCGTGAAGGCTCCTAGGGATGTCCTTGTCATAAGGAGGAAGGCGCTCATTGCGACCGACGTAATCAGCGACGGTAAGACCGCGCTCTTGGCGGCTCCTGATCTGTCAGCATGTGGTTACACTGACAACGAGGCCCTTTCGAAGCACCTGGAGGATTTCCTCAGGATTATGGGGGAAAACCCCGAATAGACCAGTCTGGACCGCGCTTCTTCTTTGATTCGGCCTTGATTACGGTCCTTATGAGGAAAGGAGCATAGAGCGTCGTCACGATCGACACCAGGACTATCACCGTGTATGTGGCCTGCCCTATGGTGCCCATGTTAAGGCCGATCATCGCCACTACGATCCCGACCTCTCCACGGGGAACCATGCCCGCACCCACTATCATGGCAGTCCTCTCCCCCTTTGAAGCAGCTCCGAGGGAGCACCCGATGAGTTTCGACAGGATCGCGACTACTGTGATGACTATCGCGAACGGGATAACGTCCGAGAAGTTGGCTAAATCCACCCGAGCTCCCATCACAACGAAGAAGAACGGCACAAGGAGAACATTCAGTGGCTCGAACTTCTCCTCGAGCTCGTAAGTGTCTTTGGTGTCCGAGAATATCAGCCCTGCGAAGAACGCGCCGATGATTGCCGCGAGCCCTACGAACGACGCAAGGGCCGAGAGCCCGAAGATCACTATTAGAATAATCACGAACGGGGCCTGCCGTTGCTTCAGTTTGTCAAGCCAGCTATCCCTCCTGAACGCTCTCGTAGTGTAGTGGATGGACCATGCCCCCTTCACGGTCTTGTCCGACCTGATGTCTCGTTTGCCAACGGCGTACTTCACGACTCTCGTCCCGATGATAGTCACGATTGCGACGAAGCAGATCGCCTCTGCGATCACGATGGCTATGCTCAGGTATGTGATGCTCCCAACCGCGACTCCGCTAACCAGCGTTAGGACGATCATGCCCAGGATGTCGTCAATGATGGCCGCACCTAGGATTATCTTCGCCTCCTGCGTATGGATCATTCCGAGGTCTTCGAGAACTCGTGCGGTGATGCCCACGCTGGTAGCGACCAGTGCGGTCGCGATGAACATAGCCTCTACTGATGATGCGAACAAGAGCACTGAAACATAGTAGCCGAGGACGAATGGTGTCACCACGCCGAGCAGAGCCACAGAGGAAGCTACCATCCCCACCTTCTTCAGCTCGGAGATCTTCGTCTCCATGCCGACTGAGAAGAGCAGGAAGGTCGCCCCCAGCTGAGCCAGGACATCGAAGAACTTGTCCTCAGATGTGATGACGCTCAGCAGCGTGGGCCCGAGGATGATCCCAGCCATGAGCTCACCAGTGACGGCCGGGAGCCTCATGCGCTCCATTACCTCTCCTCCCAGCTTGGCAGCTAGGAACGCTACGAATATCAGGAGGAGGGTCTTCTCAGTCTCCAATGCACCCCATCCAAGAACTTGAATCACGTCCTCCATATTTAATTGTGAGTCGAGCCACGCGTCCTGGCCAAACTCACTATGTACGCTGCATGTAGCTGATACCCTTTACCATCCGAGTGCCGGTCGCGAACCTGGTATGGCCATGAGTGTCAGGACCATCGGATTCGGGAATAGTCTCTCGAAGCTCAGGAGCATGAACAGGGATAGGGCGGGACAGATCTCGTTCGCCGTCTTAGCAGTCGTCCTGCTGACCGCATCCGCCATCACCGGAGCCATCATGGCGAAGAGTCAGCTGGATCGTGCGCATGATGAGAGGCGTCAGAAGCTTATGGGCGCGATGGAAGACGCCGTTGGTGACGTTGTCCGGGAGCTTAGTCTGTGCGGTGCGTCAAAGGCTCAGGAAACCGTCTCCTCATGGACCAGCTTCCCTGTGAACGAGTCAGAAATATCGAACACCTACTCCAACAAGGTATCGACATACATAGGCACGAGCTATCCGAGATCGGAAGGGAAGTTCGTGGTCGAGGTCTCCAACTGGACCGGAGGTCTGTTCTTCATAGAACGGAAGACAGTGGATCTCATCCCTGAGGATAGCTCCAGCACAGAGGAATTGGAGGTAGATGGCGTCAAGATGGACTACGAGAGACTTCCTTCGCCGTCCGCCGAGATGCTGGGCGAGACCACCGCGAACCCGTACTATGTGGCTCTAGGCAACTTCTCAGTGAAGGTGTCGGTCAAGGGCGTCGCGATCGTCAAGCAGACATCGTTTCAGAGACCTGTCGTGTCTGCTCTCCCTTTTCTGGAGTCCAAGCTTAGGGCGTTCGAAGGGGCATCGGACGGCGAGTTTTCCGATCTTGGCCGGCTGGTAGGTTACATGCTGGGTACCCTCTGCCAGCTGAGGGTTCTCGAGGGCTATGGCCAGCCTATGTACTCTGACAGGGAGACCTCCGAGGTGCTCACTGAGGACGATGTCTATCGTGCGGTCGCTGTCGGGCTACTCATCGAGCAAGCCAGGGTCTTCAGGACTGTGGATCGTGCTTTCGCCTTTCAAGTCGCTGACGTCTGCGGAGGAGGGTACCCAGGGATCGACGCCTTCCTGAGTCCAAAGCAGCGGACGCTCGATGTATCCGAACTGTTCCTGTGGTTCTTGGGGATCACTCAGCCTCAGATCGATTCTCGGATGATCATCGCCCAGGCTGTCTTCGGACTGTCCGATGCGCTCGCGCTGAGGATCATGGACTACATGGGTTGGCTCGGCCAGCTGGACATGGCGAAGGGCCTGGTGGACGCCATGCACAGCACGATCGATTCGTTCGTATCGTTCCTGACAGGCGTGGATAAATCCTGGATGGCAGTCGTGTCATGGATAAGCAAGACGCTCAAAGCGACAGGAGCCGACCCAAGGGTGTACTCAGAGCTGTTCTCCTCGGATGAGGACTTCACGGTCATCGTGCCAGAGAAGCAGTATTTCGTCGAGGATGTCAACGGGAGCATGTACCCAGTCTGGGTGGGGAACATGACATGCCATGTGAACGTCCCTCAGTACGACCTCCTTTCTTCAGCCAAATGGAAGGATTTCTATGACTCATACAAGGAGTGCCAGACAAGCTTCAGGACACAGCTGGCAGATGGCATAACGAGACTGGCGTTCGATATCGCCGACCTCGCTCAGCTCGACATCAATGAGATTGTCGTCGATCCCGCCGACGGCCAAGACCTGCTGGACTCGCTAGTCAACGCATCGGGTGCGGTCGACCTGCGGCTAGACCAGGCATCCCTTGCCCAGCGAGGTAGGAATCTCCCTTTGTTCTCGTCCACATATCAACTGGCATCCATGTTCTCCCAATTCGTGAATGAGAACGGCCTCTCGCTCATGGACCGGACAGGTATGCTGCGGGCAACGTATTCCGACCTTGCAGCCTCAGTGGCAGCCTCAGCGAAGTACGCTTACATACCTGATCTTGTGGTTCCGGTCGAACAGCAGATTGGGGATATTGTGAGGCACGACGTCGAGCTGGATGCGAGTTGGGGCGTCGGCGCGGCGACGGTCTCATCTCTGGACGGCATATCCGCGAGGAATCTCGAACGGCTTGTCGCCCTTATCAACACCTCCGTTGTGAAGGCTGATGACGGTTTCGTGGGTCCGTTGGTCGATTCGGTCGCGAACATGATAGCCCGGGGAACGGACACAATCCCCGGTCTTGAGCAGCTGGTGGAGATGCAGCTCTCCGCGTTCGCTCGGCAGGTCCTGGAACAGAAGGAGTTCTCGGCGTGCAAGCGCCTGATACATACAGGGCTGGACGGGACCTTCGAGTTCTGGGAGGGCGACAAATCCTACGCCCTGGGTAATGCCCGCATCATGAACGAATCACTGAACGTGTCCGTGCAATCCGGTCTGCCATCCATGCAGACAGTGCCGTTCGACTTGTCCGCAGGATACGATTCCCTGGAAAACCTGTTCCCGACGGACAACCTGCTGGTCCAAGTCAAGAGACCTTGGGACTTCGACGCAAACATCGACTCGTATCCGAATCTCCATTTGACATCCGCAGACAACAAGACCCTCAAGCCGTACTCGACCCAATGGACTGTGTCCTTCCTAGGGATTGTAGATTTCGCTCTATCGACCCACAACTCCGCCATGCAGTCGATCCTGTCCGATGGTGGGACGGAATCCAGAAGGAGCGTGCGGATAGAAGTCTGCGTCCCAGTGGTCGTGCATTCTGCATGGCCTCTTCAGGGCGTGGTCTACAATCCGACGAACACAGCGCTCTCTGACGGGCTGGCTGCTGCGAGGGTGTGCTGCGACATCCTTTTGGACAAGCTCGGGCCGGTGCTGGGATGGGTCAAGGACGGCCTCGAGAGGATCTACAAGTTTGTCTCAGATGCCTTCGATGTCCTTGTGAGTTTCGCGAACCGGGTCATCAAGTACATCACGGACGCCATGCAGACGCTGATCGAGAACCTCCAGGAGTACATTCAGAAGGTGGCGGATTCCGCGCTTGGGAAAGCCATCAGATGGTTCATCGACATAACGGGGCGGGTCGAGTTCAGATTCTCCATGTATGGATTCCTGATAATCGTTCAAACGAACCTTCCGGACCTGATTTACCGCAACGGGAACGACATGTTGAGGATAATCGTCTGCACTGATCGATTCGGTCCGGGCATTGCCTTCGGCGTACGGATCGCGAGGCTCTCGGATGGCAGCTACGACATACTCGCGAACGCCACGCTGGTGCTCAAGAAATGCGTGGTCAAAGTGATGGTCGACCCGCTCATGCACATAATGAGGCGCCTGGTAGAGGTGCATTGCACCGCCAAGACTTGGGGGATGGACATCGTGATGCCGGAGGTCGAGCCGTACGACATCGCGAGGGTGAGCACCTCGCAGATCCCCGGCGTGGGGGCGTTCCTCTCGAATATTCCTATTCCAGTCCTCGGTCTGTCAGCATCCATCGAAGCTGGTATGGAGCTCAAGTACTCCCCGCCGTTCCCTACCGATGTCGTCGTCAACGAGTTCGAGTCCAACCCGCACGGGGACGATTCAGGAAAAGAATGGGTGGAGCTATACAACCCGCTGGCTGTCCCCAAGTGCGTCGATGGATGGACGATCTCCACGGTCCACGGCAAGAGCAGCGGCATTAGGATATCGGGCACGATAGCCCCGAACGGTCTTCTCACCTTCGCGTTCCCGGAGACATCGGTGGACAACGGCGAACCCGGAGATCCATTCAACGACGGTGACTCGATAGTGCTAATGGATTCGGCCGGGGTGCCGGTCGATGCGACGCCCATGTTGAGGGATGGGGCCAACGACGAGAAGACGAACCAGCGTAGCTGGGATGGAGGCCCCAAGTGGGTCTTCCGGGAAGGTAGCAAGGGCGGGTCCAACGGCGTCCCCGTGCTTCTGGCAAGCGGAGACTTCATCGCGAAGGCTTTGTTCGAGGCGTTCAAGGAGGCATTCATGCAGACGCAGCTCCAGGAGGTATCCGCCTCCCTCGACTTCGTCCTGCTGTTCGCGAAGCGTGTGCTGAACAACTTCATAGAGAACCTGCTCTCGTTGGTCAAGGAGATCATACACGCGGTCATATTCTATGTCGAAATAGTGCTGAGCGACGCCTCGGGCACAGCTGGCGTCGGCATGAGACAATCCTTCGTCGTCACGGGAGAGGCCATCGTCGACCTCCTTCGATGGCTAATACACACATTCGCCACCTTCATCGTGAACCTCGGAAGGCCAAGCAACCCGATTGCATATCCCTCCTTCCCAAAGAGCTTCTTCTCCGAGCTGTACTTATCGTTCGAGGTGCTCTTCAGTGTGGGCATGCCGAAGATGGTCCGTGTCCTTGGTGCGATCGGGGACCTGGACCACGACTTCAAAATGGCGATCTCCATCTCGCCCAACATCCCGGCGCTTGGCAAGGTGGTGGGAAGGAACTGGGGCAACTGGAGCGTCGAGTTCGGGGCGTATCTTGAGGGAGTGCCCGCAGGTTTTGCCAACGGTTTCCTCGTCGTAGAGGCAGGGAAGTACATCGATTTCTGGCTTTTCAAGGGGAGGGTGTATGGACTCTGAGGCCTCACAAAAGAAATAAATGTCCAGGATGTATCCGCCGTTTGGTCATACATGGACATCTCCTTGGCGTCGATGTTGGACGACTTGCTCTCGGACGTCTGGTTCGAGCTGACATTCCTCCTAGTGGTATCGCTGTTCGCTAGCTTGATCTTCGCTCGATTCGGCCAGCCGAAGGTAGTCGGATACATCGTTGTCGGCGTGATCATAGGGCCGAGCATCCTTGGCATAATAACTCCCGCTGAAGGCGAAGTCACCGGCCTGCCAGAGGTCATACAGATGCTCGCGCTGCTCGGGTCGATCATCCTGCTCTTCATGATTGGGCTCGAGTGCGACCTGAAGGAGGTGTACACGAAGCGCTCGATTGCGATTGCAGTCGGTGGCGTCCTCCTTCCATGGTTGGCTGGATACCTCGTCGCAGGCCTGTTCGGATACGACACTATCGATGCGGTCTTCATCGGTGCGACGCTCGTGGCCACAAGTGTGGCCGTGACCGCGGGAGTGACCTCCGAACTCGGCATGATCGGCACCCCCGTGGCATACGCCATCATCGGGGCGGCTGTAGTGGATGATGTCCTCGGCATGGTCGTCCTATCAATATCGAAGAACTTCCCCGAGGGCTCCGTGGACCCGATGAGCATACTGCTATTGGTCGGAGGAGCGGTCCTGTTCATCGTGCTGGGTTCCTGGATAGGCTCCAGGTTCCTGACGAAACTCGTTTTCAACGTTCAGGTCTCAGGCTATCGCCGGAAGCTCCCCATGAGCGGGTTCGTCCTCGCCCTCTCCATAGCGTTTCTGTATTCCTTCATAGCTGAGGTCATCCAGATATCAGCAATCGTCGGGGCGTTCGTGGCAGGAACGGTCTTCTCGGGGTCCGTTCTCAGGGACGGGTTCAGGAAGGGGACACAGTACCTCGAGGCCCTCTTCGTGCCGCTGTTCTTCGTCTCTCTCGGGGTCGTGGTGGACATCGGTGGCATGCTGGATGCCATTGTGTTCGGCGTGGTCCTGACTATCGTCGCCGTGCTCACAAAGGTCGTCGGATGTGGTCTGCCGGCAAGGCTGACAGGCATGAAGTTCTGGGACTCGATGGCGGTCGGCGTTGGAATGACTCCCAGGCTCGAGATCGCGTTCATCATCGCGTACGTGGGGCTGTCAAGCGGGGTCATCGAAACCGAAGTCTATTCCGTAGTCGTCTTCATGGGACTCGTGACCGCCCTGTTCGCCCCGTTCTTGCTCAGAAAATCTCTTGAGCGCGGAGGGCACGCGCTTCTCCCAATGTAATATCGGGGATCGGACCGACGGAGGCCGAATCAGTTCTCTGCGAGTGCGTAGCTGTCCCCGTAGGGTCTGCCCTTTGCAAGGTCGTGCCCGTTTTCCGGCATTGATCCTTCTGCGCCCAAAGCGAGTAGAAAAGCTCGGCCGAACGCGACCGCGGAGTCCCTATTGCCGAGACCGATCTCGTGTAGGAACGCTTTGCCAACGAGCACTGCGAAATCTTTGTTCTTCATCATGCTGACCATTTCGACATGATGACTATCCGCCTGCGGAGGTTATATAGGGGGCAGTGACGGCAATCACGGCTGATTCTCAAGAGTGAGAAACGATTGTGGACATGGTGATCCTAACCGATGATCTGTTGCCCTTTCAAGTACGGCCTGAGGACCTCTGGTATCGTCACCGTACCGTCCTTGTTCTGGTAATTGTCTAGGACGGCGATCATGGTCCTGGGGAGCGCGATTCCCGAGCCGTTCAGCGTGTGCACGAACTCGCTCTTCAGATGCGGCTCCCTCCTGCACTTGATCATCGCCCTTCGTGCCTGGAATTCCTTGAAATCGCTGCACGAGGAGACTTCCAGCCACTGGTCCATGGCAGGGGCGTAGCACTCAATGTCGTATGTCTTCGAGGAGTGGAATCCCGTGTCCGCCGTGCACAGGAGCTTGACCCTATAGGGCAGCTTCAGCCCTTGCACAACAGCCTCGGCATCTGCGAGGAGTGTCTCCAGCTCCTGCTGGGATGTCTCGGGGAGGACGAACTTGACCAGCTCGACCTTGTTGAACTGATGGACGCGTGCGATGCCCTTCGTCTCTATGTGCTTTCCCGCCTCCCGTCTGAAAGAGGGCAGATAAGCCGTGTGGTAGATCGGCAGTTGCTCTCGGCTGAGTATCTCATCCGCATAGATGTTCGTTACTGGGACCTCCGCGGTC
>CAZTFD010000003.1:13119-20528 GCA_964612225.1 uncultured Thermoplasmata archaeon
TCCCTTTCGATCCAATACATGTCGTCGTGCATCTTCGGTAGCTGGCCCGTGCCGACGCATGCCTTTCTGTTGATCAGGACTGGTGGGAAGAGCTCTTTGTAACCTTGGTCGTGGTGGAGGTCGAGCATGAACTGTATGAGTGCCCGTTCGAGCCTCGCACCATCTCCCTTCAGCAGGTAGAATCCAGTGCCGGCGACCTTGGCCCCCCTCTCGAAGTCGAGGATGTCCAGCTTCTCACCTAGCTCCCAGTGCGAGAGTGGCTTGAAGTCGAACTTCCTGAGGTTCCCCCAGGTCTTGACGATCTTGTCGTCCTCGGCGCTCGCGCCGACAGGTACGCTCGGGTCTAGCATGTTCGGCATGTTGAGGAGCGTGTCGTCCCTGTCGGCCTCCATACCTTTCACGGAACCCTCGATGGTCCGTATCCTGTCCGCGATCGCCCTCATCTCGGCTATCATCGTCTGCTTCTGCTCTTTGCCCAGCTTGGGAATCTGCTCGGAGACCTCGTTCCGCTTCTTCCTGAGGGCGTTCCCCTCCTCCGTGAGTGCTCTCCACTTCTTGTCAAGCTCCAAGAATTTGTCTAGAACGCTGAGGTCGTAGTTCCTGTTCTTCAGCGACTGTAGGACCGACTCCTCATTGTCCCGGATGAACTTGGCATCGAGCAATCCCTACCACTCTCTTCGTTTTGACAATATTCTAGTCGATATTTAAAGTCTGGTCACGGCATATCCAGTGGGCTTCATTCTTTGGCGAGCACGACAGTCCTGCCTCTCACTTCTATCATCGTTGAGGATGTCGAGTCAGCTAGCTCCCGGCCCAGAGCCTTCCTGTCATCCTCGACGGCTGGAAGCACCTTCACTTTGACGAGCTTGTTCTTCTTGAGCTGCCTGGACAGCTCTTCAAGGACCGTATCGGTGATTCCATCCTTTCCGATATGGAGGGTACATGGCAAGGATTGCGCTTTGCCTCGCAGTTCAATGATCCTACGCTTGTCCGTTGCCATCATCTCCTGCCACTGCTCAACGGGTATCTGAGAACGTTGCCACAGCCGAGACACGTCATGGCTATCCTTCCAGACCGCGTCCGCACTCGGACGTTCCTCGGCGGAAGGAAGAATATGTGGCAAGTTGGACAGTAAGTCCGCTTGTGACCCGTACGGACTTTGTGCCTTTCTCCCATCCTCAATGCAAGTGATACATATCTCTTGGCCCTCTCGGCGTTCCCTGAGGCCGTTTCCTGCTGCGCGAGCTCGAACAACCTATCTATTCGCTCTCGGGCGATGTCCTTGGCATCTCGTTTGGCAACATGTCTTCGTCCCATTCGTTGTCCTAATCATGCTGAGCGTAGATAATGATTGGCGGGGCGCTAGTTGGTGGCCAGCTGATAAACCAGCGCCCAGCGCTCCTCAGTGAGATTTAAATACAATCACCATTATCCGCGAACCTGAGATACAGACCACTGGTGTTCATATGTCCCGCAAACCTGGAAGCATGTACAGGGAGATCAAGGGGCAGGCTTACGCCCGAAGAGAGTACATGGGCGGAGTCCCTGCGAATCGGATCACCCAATTCGAGCACGGCCAGAAAGGGGACTACCCAGTGCGCATGACCCTTCATGTTGTTGAGCAGTGCCAGATCCGGCACATCGCTCTAGAGTCCGCGCGCATATCTGCTAACAGATATCTCGCCAAGAAGATCCCTCAGAACTCGTACCATCTCAAGATCCGTGTTTATCCTCACAATGTCATAAGAGAGAACAAGATCGCTACGGGCGCCGGCGCAGACCGTATATCGAGTGGCATGAGACATGCATTCGGGAAGGCCGTAGGAACTGCCGCCAGGGTGGCTCACGACCAAGAGATCATCTCCATCGAGACCACGCAGCCCTATTTCGCCGCTGCCAAGATGGCATTGAAGAGAGCATCCATCAAGCTGCCGTCTCCGTGCTACATCGAGATCGAGCGCGGCCTTCCGACTGCTGCTTGAGATGGTTTCGGGCTTCAGCGGACCGCACAACATTTTTATCATCGTGCTCTTTACTCCTTATAGCCCGGCTGAACGGTCACGCCCAGGATGCCAGGGAATTCAAGGTTGGCCATTGCAGAATGTATGACGTGGATCTCACCAGCGCGGTATCCGAAATCAAGCGGCTGAAGGCGAGGATTGTAGCACTTCAGGTGCCTGAAGGGCTCAAGAAGCGCGCCTATCAGTTCGCTGAAGACCTCGAGAACAAATCCGGGGCGGAAGTCCTGGTCGTCGCAGAACCATGTTTCGGGGCGTGTGACGTACCCAGCTCCCTTTTCGACATGGTGGATGCGATTGTCAATATCGGTCATTCGCCTATCCCATGTCTGAAGTTCTCCAAGCCGCTCATTTTCGTTCCTGCGCGTTCAAAGGTGCCCCTTGGCGATCAACTGAAGAAGTCCGTCGGGATGCTCCAGGAACCGGTCGGCGTGCTCGCCACATCGCAACATTTGACGGAGCTCGATGATGTCATCGATGGTCTTGAGAACATGGGGATCAAGACCAGGATAGGCGAGGGGGACAGTAGGATATCACACGCTGGCGAAGTGCTCGGATGCAACTACACCTCCGCGTTGTCCATCGCAAAGAATGTCGGGAGCTATCTTCTCATCGGCAGCGGTACTTTCCACGCACTTGGCGTGCACCTAGCCACCGGCAAGAAGGTCGTCGTGCTCGATCCCAACCTGGAGGAACCCAGGGAGATCGACCAAGCCATGGACAAGATACTCAGACAGAGACACGCTGTGATCGAGAAGGCCGAGAAGGCACGGACTTTCGGGATAATCGTGGGCGAGAAGCTTGGGCAGAGAAGGATGAGGCGGGCGAAGGAGCTCCGGAAACTGCTTAGATGGAAGAAGAAGGACGCGGCCCTGATACTCATGGACAAATTCGACCCGGAGAAGTTGAAGTCGCTCGGGTTCGACGCATATGTCTCGACCGCCTGTCCTAGGATTGCGATAGACGACATGGCTATGTACGATAGACCCCTGCTGACCCCGCAAGAGCTGGAAATTGTGCTTGGTGTCAGGAAGTGGGAGAATTACTTGTTTGACCAGATGACCGAGGATGAGCTCTGAGGGTGGTGATTCGGATTGATCGACGTGAACGCCCTGCTGTCTGTTGGTTGTCACTCTAGAGTTTCGGTCGGCATAGGGCTCCAGGAGGCGCAATTGTCACTAGCCCAGCACAAGCTCGCTTCCCGGGGGTGCAAAGTTCAGCTGAAGCGATTTAATGACTCTCATGAGCTGGTGATGTCATTGCGGGACGGCGAAATCGATGCGGCCGTGAGGGGGACCCTTGGTTCATCGAGAACTCTCCAGGAGCTGAAAGCCTCGTTCGCCTTGAGGGAAGTAATGCGCACTGCGGTCCTCGAAGGGGCCACTGGGAAGCAGTTCTTGTTGACGCCCGTTGGGATCGACGAAGGGACCGACAGACAATCGAGGTTAGCTCTCGCCATAGCATCCGTCAAATACTTCTCATCATCAGGCTGGTCCGTCAAATGCGGTGTGCTTTCAAAGGGTAGGATTGAGGACTCAGGTCGTGGAACGGAGATCAGAGCGAGCATCGATGACGGTGACAGAATAGTCGACTCACTGAGAGCGAAGGGATATACTGCAGAACACTTCGCAATCCTTATCGAGGATGCCGTCAGGGATTCTGATCTCGTGATAGCTCCGGACGGAGTCTCGGGAAATCTGATCTTCAGGACCCTCCATTTCGTAGGCGGATGCAAGGCGTTTGGTGCCCCGGTGGTGAATCTTTCGAGGGTCTTCGTCGACACCTCGCGGTCGAAGGAGGATTTCACTGATTCGGTCTTGTTGGCTGCGGGGTTGGTGGAGACGAGGAGCAAGACCAGCAGTCGCCCCTGAAACTATTATAGTGACCTTGTCCTATCCCTTGGATGATGCGGCTGCAGATCAATGGCTGGACCTCGAAGATAACATTCTCCGCGACGCACATCATACCAGGCCACTCCAAGTGTGGCAGGCTTCACGGGCACGACTACGCGATTAACGCTAGCATCGTGGGCGAGATTGGACCTGACGGCGTGATAATGGATTTCATCAGCGTGAAGGAGTTCCTTAGAGATGTGGCCGATGAGCTGGATCACCGCGTCCTGATCCCAATAAAGGACAAGCGTGTGCAGGTGGGAGAGGATTATGTCGAGTACAAGCTCGGCGAGAGGGAGCTCAGATTGCCGAAATCGGACTGTATACTGCTCGAGATCGAGGTCGCTTCGGCCGAGACGCTCGCCAATTTCGTGCTCCAGCGGATGCTGGACAAGGTCAAGTTTCCCAAGAACGTCACGCGAATCGAGATAGGTGTTGACGAGGGCAGAGGTCAGGGCGCATGGACGGGCGCTGATCTCTAGGCCGATGGTGGTTGCGCATGTCAGAGGCAGTCGTCCTTCTATCTGGCGGTTTGGATTCCTCAACGGTCCTCGCGATGGCGCTTGAGCGAGGATTCAAGATAGTCGCCCTTACCTTCGACTACGGACAAAGGCACCGCAAAGAGATCGACTCAGCGACACGAATCGCCAAGCATTTTGGGGTGAAGGAACACATCGTTGTGCCGCTGGACCTCGGTCGGTATCTGAGCAGCTCCTTGACCCAAGATTCAATATCGATACCCAGCGATCGGAGCAGGTCGGAGATAGGCACGGAGATTCCAAGCACCTATGTCCCGGCAAGGAACATCGTCTTCTTGAGTATCGCTTCATCAATCGCCGAGAGCAGAGGCGCATCCTCGGTCTTCATCGCTGCTAATGCTGTCGACTTCAGCGGCTATCCGGATTGCACGCCGGAGTTCATGGACGCCTTCCAGAAGGTGCTTGAGGTCGGGACCAAGGCAGGAAAAGAAGGACATGGTATCAAGATCGAAGCACCAATCCTTAGAGAGTCGAAGGCCCAGATTGTAAGAGAAGCAATCCGGCTGAAAGTGCCTCTGGAGCTCACTTGGAGCTGCTATAGAGGTGGTGCAAAGGCGTGCGGTGTGTGTGACTCTTGTCGTTTGCGGCTCGAGGGTTTCGAAGCCGCAGGGGTGAAGGATCCGCTCGAATACGAGGTGAAATGATGAAGATATACTCAATCTTCAAGTCCCTTCAAGGGGAAGGCCTGACGATAGGGGCTCCGACTACATTCGTCAGAACTTCTGGATGTCCGCTGAGATGCACATACTGTGATACTCAACAGGCCTTCGACAAGGGAGATCAGATGACCATTGAAGAGGTGATGGGCAAGATCGAGAAGCTCAAGTGCGCTCATGTGTGCCTCACGGGAGGCGAACCTCTCGCTCAGAAGGATTCGCCGAAGCTGCTCAAGAAGTTGCTCGAAAAGGGATACCAGGTCGTGCTCGAGACGAATGGTGCAATGCCGCTTGACGATTTGCCCTGTGTCGAGAACCTCACGATAAGCATGGACATCAAATGCCCGTCTTCAGGTGAAGCCGACAAGATGCTTTTCGAGAACATCGAACTCCTCGGTCCTACGGATCAGCTCAAGTTCATTATCTCCGACGACGAGGATTACGAGTACGCAAAGGAGATAATTGAGAAGCACTCGCCAAAATGCGAGGTGATCCTCACACCGGTGGGAGGGAAAGATCTTAGGGCGCTTGCGGAGAGAGTCCTGAGGGAAGGATTGAACGTCCGCGTCCTGCCACAGCTGCACAAGTTCATCTGGGGAGATGAGGACAACCGCTGAGTGCGTTCATCATCCTCTGAACGTCGGCCGCTTGGATAGACGCCTGGGCAAGGGCAATCGTGCCTTTGGATATCCCTTGGAGAGCTTGGCAATCTCCTCATTCAGCTGCTCCAATGTCATGAGGACCTGCTCCCCGCTGCGCATCCTCACAGGTAGCATGCCCGTGCTCTTCTCTTTCTCGCCGACGACGATGATCATGTTGATCCACTCCATCTCAGCGTTACGGATCTTCTTGCCCACCTTGTCGTCCATGTCATCGACATCGACTCTTGCGTCTAGACCGTCGGCTATCTTGAGGCAATCTTCGACGAACTCTTGTCCAACCGGAATCATCCTGATCTGTGTTGGGGAGAGCCAGTACGGGAGCGCGGGTTTGTCGTGCTTGAGCGCCTCCTCGAGAAGAACGTATATCCACCTCTCTATCGACCCTATGGATGAGTGGCAGATGATGCAACCTTTCTTCTTGCCGTCCGTGTCGGTGTAGACTATTCCATATCTCTCAGCGTCATCGACATCAAGCTGTACCGTGCTGAGCTGAACAGCACCTCCAACCGAGTCGATCCCCTGGAACTCGTGCTTCACCGCCCAATAATGCTTCATTTCGGACAGGACCTCAATGAGCGCGGGCTTCTTCGAGTATTTCAGAAGCTCGATGAGGTTGTCCTTGTACTTGTCGTAGAACTCCTTCACGATTCTGAATGCGACCGCATACTCTACACCAGTCGCGTCGGCAAGATCAGAGTAGTTCTTGTACAGAAGCATGTACTCCTTCCAGCCATCCTCGATGTCCTTCGTGAAGCAGTGGACATCTGGCATGTGGAATGCCCTCAGCCTCTTCAGTCCGGTCAGCTCTCCGCGCTGTTCCAGTCTGAAGCTCTTGGAGAACTCGTAGACCCTGAGGGGCAGGTTTCGGTAGCTGAGCGTGGCACCCTTCATCATTCTGAACAATCCGAAATCCCCAGCGAAGCGCAAGACGAACTCGCGGTTCTCTTCGGTCTTGAGCGTGTAGTGTCTCTCGTGGAAGGACATCCCTTGGCTCCTGATGTCGGGGAACGACCAATCGTATAAGATTGGAGTGTCTATCTGGACGGCGCCTATCCTGTCCAGCGCTATTGCCTGCGCCCAAGCCTCCAGAAGGCTGAAGACTAAGTGTCCCTTCGGAAACATCCTGAAATGCCCTCTGTCGCTCGCCTCCTCATAGTCCACAAGCTCCAGCTTCTGCATGGCCTTGATCGACGGCGGTTCTTCGCCTTTGCTGCGCCCAATCTCCTCTGAGACGATGAAAGTCTTTAATGATGGATACTTCTCAAGGACAGCAAGGGACTCGATATCCTCCATGTCAACAGGATATTCCTCACCCTCTGGAGTCAGGATATAGAACTCGTGGGAGATCTTCTCTACGACCTCCTCCCTGGTAATCTTCTTCTCCGCTGTGAACTCCCTGGATAGCTCGGAGAGTGGGTGCCCCTTGCACTTGATTTCGAAACCCTTGTACCATCCGAAGGGCGACCTGTGGACCTCGATTCCCTTTGCCCTGATTGCCTCCTCTGTCGCCTTGAGCACGTCAACTGCCAGTTTGGGGGATGCAAGGCTCCGACTCAAGTGGGCATACGGATAGAGAACCATCCTCTCCGCTCTGACCTTTGTGAACACGTCCTTGACCGCAGCCTGAGCCTTTTCGAATTCC
>CAZTFD010000004.1:0-20381 GCA_964612225.1 uncultured Thermoplasmata archaeon
TGATGACCGTCGAGAGTCGAATATGAGCAAACGAGTGAAGCTACTTGCGGTAGCGATCGCCGCTGTCGGGGTCGTGATGCTAGCGTATGCGTTACTGACACCTCAGGCGAATACGGACGCCTCAAACCACATGGGCATGTGGGGGAGCCACACGAGCTACAGCACTAGCAATGTGGGCCTCATCGCGATATCATCAGCGTTGATCGTCCTCGCCCTGATGATCACGGTTCTGTGGCAAGAGTACGAGCCCCTGCCGTCGAACCTGACGACCCCGATACCTCCAGCGAGCGGGATACACGTGGCCCCCGAGGTGGAGAAGACTGGGACGAGTGAACCGTCCCGCGCCAATGCGAGCGAGATGGACGCTGGCGAGGTGATGGCCAGGGAGTACCTGGTGCTGAGGCTCCTTTCCGGGGACGAACGGACGATGTTCAAGGCTATCATGGACACCGGCGGCGAGGCGCTCCAGAAGGAGTTGATCGTCCGGACCAAGATGTCCAACGCGAAGGTCTCTCGCCTGTTGGACCGCCTCTCGCAGAAGGGCGTCATCACGAAGGAACGGCATGGGGCGACGAACAAGGTGAGGATCAAGCCGGAGTGAATCCTGGAAACTGAGCCTTCACCGCCTGCTTTTCAGAAAAGTGAAAACGTTTCATGCGGTTTTCAGCACACGTCCATATACCATTTCACCCAAAGGATACCTCAGACACTCTGGGTTCACAAGACCCGAAAGGATACGGAGGTGAAACAAGGATGAAGACTTCAGTGATCTTTGCAGTCATAGCGGTCGGAGCGGTCCTCGCGGTTGCGGGCCTCGCAGTCGCATCATCGACAGGATCGGGCATGCTCGGCTCACAGACTAGATCCGGAGCCGACGGCGGCATGATGGGCGGCGGGTCAGGAATGATGGCCGGCAACATGCACCAATGGGGCAATGGATATCAGTATCAGAGCTCTGGCAGTCCGGGCACGTGCCCCATGGACCACGACTGGAACAACACCTATGACTACGATGACGACCGCTGCCCATGCAGAGGTTGATATCATCGACACAAACCCCTTAACACCCTTTCTCAGTGGCCAGATTACACCATATTTATTTTATACCCGCCTCCCTCTCTGAGCGCCGTGGCCGAGAAAGAGGAGCCTGACAATCGGGCACGCACCAAGTACAGGGGCGTGATCCTGTTCCTGAGGGACGCAGGAGTGGCCCTGCTGTTCGTGATTCTCGTGCTTCTAGCGATGTTCGCATACACCGGCCTCTGGCCGCCCTTGGTCGTTGTCGAGTCCAACAGCATGATGCATGGTGAGGACAACCTCAGTCACATAGGCGCGATAGACACCGGCGACCTCGTCCTCGTCAAGAAGGTAGATAGTGTTTCGGATGTCGAGACCTACGTCGATGGGCTGTCGTCCGGGCACAAGACCTACGGCGACTACGGGGACGTCGTCATCTACAAGAGAGGTGGATCCAACGCAGTCACGCCAATCATCCACAGGGCTATCATCTATCTCGAGATCAACGCTGATGGGCAGAGCTACAGGTCGGAATCGCTGAGCATGGCGCCATCGGATAGGTGGTCGACCGGGGACGTAGGAGACACATGGGATCATCTCACCAGTACGTTGACGATCACACATGTCGGTTACAAGGACCTCACGGTCGTGGTGGACATTGGAAGCATGATCCCATCTCACAGGAGCGGGTTCATCACGAAGGGAGACCACAACTCGCAGACGGACCAGATGTACGCTGGAGGCGGGCCCGTCGACCTAACATGGGTCGTGGGTAAGGCAAGAGGGGAGATCCCTTGGTTCGGTCTCCTCAAGCTCTGGTCAACCGATTCGTTTGGCAGCCCTGCACCTCCGAACAGCGTGACGGACCTATGGATCGCCCTGGCCCTGATAGTCATCACACCGATAACGATAGACATCTCGATGACGATAATCGAGAGACGCAAGATCGCAAAGAGGAAGACGGAACTTCTCGCAGAGCCCGACGATGAAGAACCGAAAAAGGTGGAAGGGGAGGACCCTGGGAGCGAAGCCGTGGAACCCCCTGAGCGGCCCTAGAGCTCACATCAGAGTCGTCTGGTACCGCAGCTTGTAGTTCTTCAATTGGCTCAGTATCTCGTCCTCTTCCAGGACCGTCCGCGCTTCCACCACGGGCACGCTCGGTTCTATCTCCTTCGTTCTCCCCCCTCTTCCGAAGGACTTCACACGGGCGTGTATTATCCCGAGCATATCGAGTTCAGAAATCAGGTCGGTGATCCTGCGCTGCGTGAGGATGGCCATGGACGTGCACTGGCACAGCTCCTTGTAGGTCTCGTACAGGTCGCCCGTTGTCAACTTGCGGTCGCCCCGCTCGTTGTTGAGCAACACGCCCATCATCACGAGCTTCGACTGCACGGGCAACGTTCGGATCGCTTCGGTGACGCAATCCAGTTCTATCTTGTTTTTCGCCTTGACGACATCCGACTCAGTGACCACAGGAACATGGCTTCGCTCGGCAATCTCGGCTGACACCCTCAGGAGATCGAGCGCTCGCCTGGCGTCCCCGTGCTCCTGGGCTGCCAGGGCCGCGCAGAGCGGGATGACGGACGGCTCGAGCACATCGTCCTCGAATACGACCTTGCAGCGCTGCTCCAGGATGTCCTTCAGCTGCTCGGCATTGTACGGTGGGAACACCATCTTCTCCTCGCTCAGGGAGCTCTTGACTCGGGGGTCCAGGAATTCCATGAACCTGAGGTCGTTGGATATGCCTATCACGCTCACCTTCGCGTTCTTGAGGTCGTCGTTTATCCTGCACAGGTGGTAGAGAACATCGTCCCCACTCTTGGACACCAGCTGATCGATCTCGTCGAGGGCGATCACAATCACGCGCTTGTCCTCATCGATCTTCTCCCTGAGGATGTTGTACACTCGCTCGGTGCTCCAACCCGTGAACGGGATTTTCTCCTCGAAGTTCTCGATGAACCTGTTCCCGATGTTCTGCAGGACCCCGTACTGAGTGTCTATTACCTCGCAGTTCATGTAGATGAAATGGACCTTTCTCAGATCTGTAGTTGCACGCTCTATCTCCTTGCCTATGTATTTCATGCACGCCGTCTTGCCGGTGCCTGTCTTTCCGAAAAGCAAGACATTGGAGGGCCTCTGTCCTTCAAGCGCTGTGACTAGGATGGACGCCAGCTGATTGATCTGCTCTTCCCTGTGAGGCAGAACGTCTGGGATGTACGATGACCTCAAGACGTCCTTGTCCCCTTTGAAGATAGTCTTAGAGCTGACATATCGCTGGAATATGGTATCCTGCATCTCCGTCCCCCGCTGAAGCAAAAAAGCTCCTTCCCTCCCCTTAGTTTCCTATGGAAGCCGCTCTCGGAATCCACTTGAAACAGAGGGAAACATGGAATGCAGTAGAGGCTACTTAAGCGTTAATTTTATTGTGAGATATCATTTTTCCCGCAGCCCCGGAATTTTCGAGCTTTGTTCGAGCCAGTAAGAATTGAAAATGGAGGAGGTAAAATAAAATGTTTTCAATGAGCGTGCGTGCGCGATTCATGAGAGGGACCCCTCTATTTCCGGTGGAACCGTCGTTTCAAGGACTCCGGTGGGCGTTTGAGATGGCCTCCAACGGAAACTGGGGTTCTTAGGGGCCACCAATCACTGGAAATCGTCGGCAAATACCATTATCTCCCGTAATACCCTAGGCATTTGGCACATATGAAGAACGCAGTGATATTCTCCACTAGCGATGACACAGAAGAGATAAGATCGCTTCTGAAGAACATAGACGTAGGAGTCGTGAAGGAGTACATTCAGAAACGGGTGATGCCCCACCGGACAAGCTTCCTAGGTCCTGGCAAGATTGACGGCGTCTTTGACGAGATGAAATCGATGGACATCGACTTGATCGTCGTGAATGGGGTCCTCAAGCCTTCTCAGCACCATTTTCTGGAGATGAAGTTCCAGAAGGAATGCATCGACAGACTGGGAGTGATCCTGAGGATATTCACCGATCACGCACACACACAGGAGGCGATCGCCCAAGTCACTCTAGCCAAGCTGAGATACGAGCTCCCTTTCCTTCGCGAGTGGATTCACAAAGCGAAGAGCGGCGAGAGGCCCGGGTTCTTGGCAGGAGGCGCCTACGCCACAGACGTGTACTTCCAGCATGCAAAGACCCACACTCGGCAGATTGAAGAGAATCTCGAAGAGCTATCACAGCAAAGAGAGGTTACTAGAACGAAGAGAAGAGAGAAGGGATACTCTCTCGTGTCTCTCGCTGGATATACCAACGCCGGGAAATCCGCTCTGATGAACAGGCTGTGCTCAGCGAACGTGGAAGTCGATGACAGATTGTTCTCTACTCTTGCCACGACAACCAGGCGGATTAAAGGGGTCCATGGGAACATGCTGATGAGCGATACAGTGGGGTTCATCAAGGATCTCCCTCCTGATCTGATCAATGCATTCAACTCGACGCTAGAGGAAATCTTCTATGCTGACTTGATCCTACTAGTCTTCGACTCGAGTGAGAGCACTAGTACTATTGAGTTGAAACTTTCGACTTCGCTCGACATCCTCCTTCCAAACATTGAAAACAGGAAATTAGTGGTGGTTGGCACCAAGGTTGATCTCGTCTCCAAAGAGGGCGTGAAGAGATTGCATTCGATTGTTGCCCCCATGATTGAACCATATGAACTCGTGATGGTTTCCTCAGTGACAGGCGAGGGTCTTGAGATTCTAAGAGAAAAGATCGCCAGTATTCAAGACTACTCATCCGTGATCGAAGCGATTCTTCCGTTGACGAACGAAGTCTTCGGCTTCCTGTCCAGACTTCGCGCAAAGGCAGACGTTTCGCAGATTGTTCTCAAGGACTCACTCAAGGTTACGATTCGATGCAAGCCGGAAGAATCAGAGAAGATCATGGGTCATCTGAGGATGGTCGGGGCGGTCAAGGCCGAACTACGCACGAAAGCCGCAGAAGGGGCCAACCACGGTGAAGCGGTTTCCACCGGAAGCGAAGGGGCCCCCCTCAGCTGATTCAGAGCTTGAAATCCTTCTTCTTCTCAATGACATGATCCTCGAACTTCTTCGGCAAGGACCAAGCCAGATATTCGATGTCATCCATGTTCCTGACGAACTTCGCCTTGCTCGCCGTATCGATGAGCGCGGCCAACTCTTTGACCTTTCTAAAATAGTCGAAGATCCACCAACCGCATACCAACAAGCCAATCGGCGCGGCCACGACGAGCCAGTAGACCCAGGTCCCGAACGGATCTGAGAGGTAATTCTTGATTGGAAGCAGGAACGAGGGGACCGTTTCCTGTGGTTCCTGGGCCTCCGCGCGGAGCGCAAGCACTCCCACTATGCTTACGATTGTGAGGAAGCCGAAAAGAAGAGCAAGGAGACTCCCGAGCTCGAGCCTGTATTCCGTCAGGATGCTCTTTGACAAACTCACACCTGTGTTCCGATAAAACGGTAACCTGTTAAAATGGTTTGGTGTCTTTTGGCATTCGCTACATGTAATCATAGTTCACATGAGTGGGCCCACAGGATGACGGCGTGTGCGAATCAGCATGGTAGACACACGAGTAATAGCGGCGCTCCTGTCAGCTCTCCTGTGCGCGATGGTTCTTCTTGCATCCGCATCTGCTGCGCCATGCGTACGGATATCAGAGGTGCCGCTGCTCGATGATGGTCAGGACGCCTTCACATCCGGGATCCTCGTGGATATCCTCGTCTTTGACAGCGGAACCGAGTCCCTCCTGCTCACTGACGAAGCAGACGGAGCCGTTCTCAAGGTGATATGCATGCCCGGCATCAGGCCAAGACCGAGCAGTTACGTAGACATCGGAGATGAGATTCGCGTCCTGGGCGAGGTGTCCAATACTAGGGTCATGTCCATCATGTACTCCAGCAGTGATCGCATCACTCTAATGAGGACCTCCGAATGCGTTCTCACCGTTGAGGTGCTGTCCAGGAACTGGTTGCTGTTCGAAGGGGACGAATTCCGCATAAGCGGGTTGCTTGCAGTAGGGTCCGCCGCTGGAACTCTTCGGCTGTCCGATTCGGACACGGATCATAGCATAGCGGTTCGGAGCCCCGGGCAGGACGTCTCTCGACTCATGTCAAAACAGGTCACTGTCCATGGCGTCCTACGGTTCGATTCGGAATCCATGATCCTCTTCATCGATGCTGGCTCCATATCAGTTGCTCATGACAACCCTTTTCTGGACGTCCAGCGATGGGCGTTTCCGTGACATCCACCCTGCTCGCCTTCGATGACACAGATTCCCCTGATGGGATGTGCACTACCTACCTGGCTACTTTGGTCATCGAGGCTTTGGCTGACTACGATCTTATAGGTCTTCCACGCCTGGTGCGCCTGAACCCGAACATACCTTGGAAGACCAGGGGGAACGCCGCCATTTGTCTCTCGTTCGGACACGCGACTGGAAAGGGGAAGGTCTGCGGCGAACTGGATGGCACCCCTCTGAAGTATTACGAGCGCGGACGTCCAGCAGAGCCCGAGGATATCATCCGTCGCGCATCGAAAGTGGTTGAGAGGGCTGCTAGGTTCGATTGCGAAAAGACAAACCCTGGGATTGTGGCATCAAATGCCAGACCTCCACAATCTCTGTACTGGAAGACCGTCCGGGAGGTTGTGTCTCTCAAGGAAGTCGAATCCGCGCTCAAATCGTCCGGAGCGGTCTTGAAGAAATACAAGTCCGGTCGCGGTGTGATCGGCGCATCTGCTGCGATGTCCTGGCGGCCGAGAGACCGGACCTGGGAAGTCATCGCGTACAGAGCCCCGGCCAAGATCGGGACTCCAAGGCGAATCTATCCTAAGAGCGTCATCGCCATGGACAAGTCAACGCGAATGACTTTCAACAACTACGACTACGAGAACGGCCACATCGCAATAGCTCCAGGCTCACCATGCCCAATTCTGTTCGGGATAAGAGGCGATTCGGCTGAGGAACTGCTGAAGGCCAGGCCGATGATCAAGGGGGAGCGGCCTGACAAATGGCTCCTGTTCCTGACCAATCAGGCGACTGAGGACCACATTGTCCGCAGGAGGGTCTCCGATCTCAGGCCGTGGGAATCGGCTCGAATCCACGTCCGCGTGGTCGCGGCACCGGTCACCATCCCAGGCGGCCACGTGATCGTCAGGGTTTCGGACGGTAACGAAGTGGACGCTGCTTTCTACGAACCCTCTAGGGGCTTGAGGGAAATCGCTCGCGAGCTCATCCCGGGCGATGAGGTCGTTCTCTTCGGATCCGTGAGGAAGGAGCCGCGGAGCCTCAACGTGGAGAAGATGATGGTGAAGCGACTGGTCCAGGACGTCAGAAAGATGCACAATCCCGTTTGCAGGAAGTGCAAGAAGAGCATGGGTTCCATGGGGTCCGGGCAAGGCTACCGCTGCAAGAGGTGCGGCGAGAAAGCTGGAGAGTCATCTGCGAAGTTCCAGAAATTCGATCGGAAGATCAAGAAAGGATGGTTCGAGCCACCTGTCGCCTCGCGCCGCCACCTTCACAAACCACTTCGGCGAATGTCGAGGGTAGACATAGACAATCTATAAATACGCTCAGGGAAATCTTCAGTCCAGACGCCAACAGCACCGTGGTTATCGGGTGCTGGGTGTGTGATGGATGATGAAGGAAGCAGTTATTGTAAGCGCTACCCGAACGCCCGTGGGCAAGTTCGGCGGCGCCCTCAAGGATATGAGCGCCCCGAAGATCGGTGCGGTAGCTGTTAGAGAGTCCGTGCGAAGAGCCAGGATCGACCCGAAGGACGTCGAAGAATGCATCATGGGGAACGTGATCTCTGCCGGGCTCGGACAGAATCCGGCGAGGCAGGCGGCTCTCTGGGGCGGTCTGACAGATGAAGTCGCGGCCCTGACGATCAACAAGGTCTGCGGATCAGGCCTTAAGGCAGTGATGCTCGCCGCGGACGCAATACTCGCTGGAAAGGAGAAGACGATCGTCGCCGGCGGCATGGAGTGCATGACAAACGCCCCATATCTTCTGGAGAAAGCACGGTTCGGCTACAAGTTGTTCGACTCGTCGCTCGTGGATTCGATGGTTAGGGACGGTCTTTGGGAGGTCTTCAACAACTACCACATGGGCAACACAGGCGAGATCGTCGCCCAGAGGAACGGCGTCACAAGGATCGATGCGGACAAGTTCGCCCTGTGGAGCCACAAGAAATCCGTTGCGGCCATCAAATCAGGTGCGTTCAAGGAGGAGATCGTCCATGTCGAGCTGCCTTCCAAGAAGGAGGCCTCGCTATTCTCGGTAGACGAGGGTCCGAGAGAGGATAGCTCTCTGGAGGCGCTCGCAAAACTGAAGCCGGTCTTCAAGAACGACGGTGTTTTGACTGCCGGGAACTCATCGAGCATCAACGACGGAGCATCAGCGGTCGTCGTCATGGATTCAGAACTCGCAAAGGAGAAGGGGCTCAAACCTCTCGTGAAGATCGTGGACTATGTCACTTCAGGGGTGAAGCCAGAGCTCCTGATGGAGGCACCCATACACGCTGTCAGGAACTTGCTCCAGAGGAACGGGCTCGAAGTCAAAGACATCGACTTGTGGGAGCACAACGAGGCTTTCTCCACCGCATCAGTTGCGACCATCAAGGTCCTCGGGATCCCAGAGGACAAGTTCAACGTGAACGGCGGCGCTGTCGCCCTGGGACATCCGATTGGATGCAGCGGCGCGCGAGTCCTCACCACGCTCATCTACGCCATGCGCGCGCACGACTCGAAGCGCGGCATAGCTACGCTGTGTCTCGGTGGCGGGAACGCCGTGGCGATGCTTGTGGAGCGGTAGTCTTCGAAGAGTCTGTTCAAAACCAACTTATGGGGGGACGGTTTACCCCCGTCCATCTCGTTCGAGAGAGGATTCAATGGACTCCAAGGAATTGATGGATGCCGTCGCAGAGGACAAGGACAAGATAGTAAGGAGCCTCTGCTCCATGATTGAGCACGTTGCAGTTGGACCCGAGAACGGCGGCCCAGGCGAGGCAGAGAGAGGTAGATTCCTCGTAGCTTTGACGAAGAGCCTCGGCCTGAAAGACATCGAGGTCCTTGAATCGAGGGACCCAAGCGTTCTTACAGGAAAGAGGCCGAACATCATCGTTCGGGTCAAAGGAGCAACCTCGAAGAACATGTGGGTCGTGACCCACATGGACACAGTACCTGAAGGGGATTTGAGTGCCTGGAAACACCCTCCGTTCAAACCTAAGATCGTCAAGGGGAGGATCTACGGGAGAGGGTCAGAGGACAATGGGCAGGAGCTGATGGCCTCCCTGTTTGGACTAGCTACGCTCGTAAAGAAGCGCGTGACGCCTGAATGCAACATCGGTTTGGTATTCGTGTCGGACGAGGAGCATGGAAACGTGCACGGTATCGACTTTCTCATTCCCAAGGACATAATCAAGAAGGGGGACTTTGTCGTCGTCCCGGATCATGGCGAGCCTAACGGGGACGCGATATCAATCGTGGAGAAGAGCATCGCCTGGCTGAATGTCGAGGTCATCGGCAAGCAGACGCACGGCAGCACTCCAGACGAGGGGATAAACGCCTTCGAGGTCGCCGCCCGATACATGGTAGCGGCTGTCGATTCTCTTCGGAAGAGATTCCCCACCAAGAATCCGTTGTTTGACCCTCCGATTAGCACATTCGTTCCAACGAGATGCGATGCCAACGGCCCGAACATCAACACGGTCCCCGGGAAGCAGGTGTTTGCGTTCGATTTCAGAGTCCTGCCCGAATACAAGCTGGACGCAGTTCTCTCTGAGCTTCGACAGATCGCAAAGAAGTTCGAGAAATCGACTGGAGCGCGAATCAGAATATCCTTCCTTCAGAGGGCGGATGCCGCTCCGAGAACGGCAACCGATGCCGAGATCTTCAAGAGGCTCTCCAAGGCCATCGAGACGGTCAGGGGGATCAAGCCGCACCCCATTGGAGTCGGTGGCGGCACGTGCGCGGCGCCCTTCAGGCGAGCAGGGATCGATGCGGTAGTTTGGTCGACCATTCCGGGAACTGCGCACGACGCAAACGAATACGCCAACATTGCAGACCTTGTCGCAGACGCGAAGGTATATGCCCTTCTGTTCGCCGGAAAGAACGTGAAGAATGTCTAGAGGTCCTGAGCGGCCATCGACTGCTTGTCGCCGAATATCCGCTCGACCATCCAGTCGGGATCGAACTTTCTGAATTCGTCGTATTCCTGACCGATGCTTACGTACGCTATCGGCTTCCCGATGGTCTTCGCAATCGACAATGCCGCGCCGCCCTTTGCGTCAGCGTCTATCTTGGTGAGGATGACGGCGTCTATGCCAACAGCGGCATCGAACCTCTTCGCCTGCTCCACAGCGTCGGACCCGGCAAGAGCATCTCCCACAAAGCACACGAGGTCCGGTTTCGCGACCCTCCTGATCTTCTTCATCTCATCCATGAGGTTCGTGTTCGTCTGCATGCGCCCAGCCGTGTCGATGAGCACTATGTCCTTCTTCCTGGCCTTTGCGTGCTCGATGGCATCGTAGGCGACCGCTGCGGGGTCACTCCCCTCCTGATGCTTGATGATCTTGCATCCGAGCTTCTCTGAGTGCAGGGTCAGCTGTTCGATCGCCCCTGCCCTGAACGTGTCCCCCGCGGCGAGGACGCAGCTCAGGCCATGCTTCTGCATCCTGTACGCCAGCTTGGCGATGGCCGTCGTCTTTCCTCCGCCATTGATCCCCACGAACATGATCACGAACGGCGGCGGTTTCGACTTGATCTTCTCGGTGAGAGAAAGTTTCTGGCCAGCGAGGACCTCCTTCACCGCGGCCTTGAGTGCGAGCTTGACCGCATCCTCGATGTCGAAGGACTTGTCTATCCTCTTTCCCAGAAGGGATTCCTTGACGCTCCTGGTGAGCTCCTCGGCCACCGGCAGGGCGACATCCGCCTGCAGAAGTCCGATTTGGAGGTCGTGCAGGAGATCGTCGAGGACTCCCTCTTTCAGCCTTCGCCCTGACTCGTCAACGACTTCCGAGATGTCCTCGATCGATTTGGTCTTCGCCTCGCGAGATGTTGAAAAAAACTTCTCTCTCAGACCTTTGAACATAATCGCCCTCAAGCTTTTCCAGCGGCCTGAAGAAGCTCCATCTGGTCTTGGACCTTCTGCGTAATCTCCTGGACCAAAGCTTCCGTTTCGGCGGCCTTATCTGAGATGGATTTGAACGCGCGGGACAAATCGTCGATCTTCGAGTCGAGAATCTTCTCCGCCTCGTCGGGCTTCCTCTTGATCGACACGCCAGAGCCTGCGCCCACTATGGTGTCCCTGTTGTCCGATATCTTGGCATGAATGTAAGAGTCAGCCCCTAGCGGAACAAGGATGTCATCTCCGGGATTCCCCTTGGCCATCTGCTTGATGGTCTCTCGAGCCCGGACATGCTCCTCCACGGCCAGCTGGATCAATTCTTGCTGCTTCCCCAGTCCTTCGAGCTGGGCCTTGGCGGTCTCCATCAGGACATAGTTGTCTCTGAGTTCCTGTTCCGTCGGCAACTGCCTGGGGCTCACTTCTTCGCCTCCAGCAGGTGCTTCACCGCGTGGTCTGAGACCTCTGCTGTCTTGAGTGATTTCACGCCCGAGATCTTGATGAACTTGCGCTTCATCTTGTGCCTGCTGCCTATCAGCGCCATGGTCTTCTCGATAGCGGCCTTTTCATCCGCAGCTGCAACCTCGAGCGCGAACGGTTGCCACTTGCGGCGTGACATCACGAATTCGCCGCTGACTTCGTAAGCTTTCATATGGACCAGCCCGCCCTAGAGATAGTACTTCAGATAAAGCTTTTGCCGGGACATCTGCCTCCCGAGGTACTGTGCGCAAGCTTCATAACCGATGGCCACAATGAGAATTGTTCGTGCACAGGACAATCGACTGTTTCTATCCAGGAAGTAGCTTCCCCGCGATATCCGTCACCGGGCGGTCCTGCTCCCTTAACTGCAAGCACTGCTCGAGGAAGTATCTCGAGGGGATGGTCCCGGTCACAACCCCGGAAGAGTTGGTGGAGGTTGCCGAAGCTCTTGCCGAGCGCGGAGCGAAAGGTTTCCTACTCAGCGGAGGGTCCGACAAATCGGGCAAGGTGAGGATGGCCGACTTTGCCAAGGCAATCGAAGAGATCAAGAGCACCACAGACCTCAGAGTGAATGCACATATCGGGTTGACGCCACTCGACGAGGTCCAGCAGCTTGTCAGGTGCGGGATCGATTCCTTCTCTGTAGACGTGTATGGTTCGGAGGAAACCATCCGCGAAGTGCTAGGTCTAGACGCTCGCCCAGAGGACTACTTCAGAGTAATTGAGGACCTCGAGAGTTCGGGGGCGAGTGTTGTCGCGCCGCACTTGTGTATCGGCATCCATGGCGGTCAACTCAAGGGAGAGAATGCGGCTATCGAGCGACTGAAGAAGGTGAAGCCAGACATCCTCATTCTGATATCGCTGATTCCCACCAAGGACACAGAGTATCGCTCGGTCGCTCCTCCCAGCAAGGAGGTGATCTTGTCCGTCATAAGGAAGGCCAGGGTCGACCTGCCAGATACGAGGCTGCTGCTCGGTTGCATGCGGTCCAAACTTGACAGGTCATCAGAGTTCGAATTCGTGGAGGCGGGTCTGGACGGGATTGTGTTGCCAGCCTCGAGCACAGTCGACAGATTGAAAAGTTGCGGCTATACCATCAAGAAGCGGTCCGTCTGCTGCTCGCTAATCTGATCTCATTTGTAGATAGAGCTTGCCCCATACTTTCGCTCGATGGGGACGAGGTACGCGATCCATGCGACATTGGCCACTACGAAGGCGATCATCAGAAGAGAGACAATTCCCGTGAACGTGCCCGAGATTTCCTTCAATATCTCCACCCTGATGCTCGTGTTCGGGTTATCCATATCGTTCACGACCAGGTGGTACAACAGGAAGCCCGCATCGGGGATGGTGATCGCCAACGCCTGGTTATCCGGGACGACAAAGTTGTCCCTATTGAGCCTGTAGGAATACATCTTATTCATGGAGTCGAGGCTGTCCGGCGTCCAGTATGTGGAGAATATCTCATCATCCAGGAGGTAGACCTCGACCTGCTTCGCCGCGGTCACATCCACCTCGATCGTCTTCGCGAGGTTCATTACGTCGGAGGAGTAGAACATGGGAGGTTCCACACCCGGGCTCACCACATAACTCTGTTTGACCGAGTTCTCTACCGCGTTCACAACCGAAGGAACCGCGAGGACCATGGCCGCAACGCCGGCGATTATCGCTATGAGGACCGACCGCTTCATCGAGTTCTTGGCCATCAGGTGCCGCGCGCTGGAGCTTCTCGCGAACTTGATCTCGAGCATCCTGAAGAAGAAGCTCTCGAGACATATGATGAGCAGCAGAAGGACGAGGACTGCCAAGAACGAATCAATCGGCGCGTACAGATGGGGCGTTAGGGTCGCTCCGCCGACCACGAATATCAGTAGAAAACCCAGGGCGATGAGCATCACTGCCTGAACGACGTAAAGGGTCTGTTTGATCCGCCTGATCCTGCTGAGTCTGATCGAATCCTCGAGGACCCTTCCCGATGCTGGCATCGGGTGTTTAAATGACGAGGTCTTGATAAATAGTTTTGCTAGCGGTTTCCAATCGACGCCAGTCGTCTGCACACGAGGTAGACAGCTGCGAATTCGGGTACAGTGTTCTTTCCAGCATCCAAACAGAAAGCCTGATCTCTGAGATGGAACTCTGCAGGCTTCTCTAGGGACACACACACATCTCTCGTGCCGAACGCCTCCGGGACGGCATCTCTGAAGGGGTCGAATTTGTCGAGCTCCTCCCTTTCAAGAGGTACGACCTTGAACCCGGTCTTTCCGTGGAGCGAGCTCGGTAATCTTATCAGCCTCTTGATGTCAGACGTAACGGGCTCATCTGTTTCGCCCTTCATTCTCATCTTGACCTTCATCTCAACGATGTCGACGAACGCGTCCGCATGCCTCTTCTCGGAGAACACCTCGAACGTGTTCTCAGAGCTCATCCTGTCGATTCCTCGTTTCCCCATTGGACCGGTGAACAGATCCTTGTAGAGCCCGTCAATCGTCTTCTTCCCTATGTCTCTCTTTGACTCCGAAGCCATGGTCTGCAGTTTCAAGGTCGCTTCTTCTCGAGGCATGTTCTCGAGATCCTTCAATAGCGCATCGATCCCCTTTCGAATCCGCGCCCTCCACCCGCCCTCATTCATGGCCGGCATGGTCCGCTTGTGGTCTGAGCCAACCCTGTCCTTGAATCTGCCGAGCTCGAACACGGTCGCTGGAAACACCCAATCCATGTCCAGGTCTGTCCCAGTAACGTAGTCCACGATTTCTCTTCTCTCGTGGCTCGAGAGTTTGATGACCCTCGGGCTGTTTATGTGGACATGATAGCCCCTACCTCCTGAGAAGACAATCCTTAGTTCGTCGTGGTCAAATCCGAGATCGCCCAGAAGGAACTCGTCGATCAGCCGAATGACTTCCCGTTTTACTCTCTCAAGCATGTCTTCATAGGGAAGGTTTTGAGCGCCCTCTACATGGTCCGCGTCGAGGTCGAAGATGAGGTCTGCGCCTTGCCACTTCTTTTCCACCATCGTCGGCGCGTTTGGTTTTTCATAGTATGCGCATGAGTAGTAGACGTGTGAGGGCACCTGCTCAACAAGATACTTCTTGAGTGCGGCCCTCGTCGGGAATCCTAGATGCCTCATGACGAACTGTCTATCGAAGAACATGAATCCGAATTCCCTTTTCGAAAAACGCTCTGGCATGAAGAGCGGGGTCTCTCTGTAGTACTTGGAGAACCTGTCCATAACGAATCGTACTGACTCGTCCGAAGGCATGCTGCCGAGTCATGCGACTGACCTGTATATTAAGCTCACATCTGCCCGACCACTACACGTATCCGTGAATCAGAAACAATAAAAAGGCCCCACCTCCATGAGCATTGCCAGCGGGTATCTGATGATTAAGACCTACATTCGCGTCGAGATGAGCAGCGAGGGAGAGTCGCCCAAGCAGATCATCGAACGGATGAGAAGGATGGGCGCTGTCCCCGTCGTAGGCGACTACGATTTCGAGATGGACCTGGAGGACGATGAGAGGCTGTTCGACAAGCTCGAGGAGATACATCTCGCGCTCAAAGGCTCAAGCGTTAGGTACACGCTCACAACCCGTACCGATGCGGATGCCGCCTCAGTCTCCAGGAGCAGGCATGAGGTCACCCACTATGTGGACCAAAAGCCGATCGAGCTGAAGAAATCGCTGTACAAGGCAAAGCTGGAGCGATGGCGTGACATGGGCCTTGACGTCACGGAGCTCGAGGAGCTCTTGGAGAAGGACCTCGCTCATTTCAAGGCTGCGAGCAAGGAATTCCTAAGGACCCATCTGAACCACATGTCTGTGGTGAAGGACAAGCGAATCCCGGACAACCAGATAGACGGGGAGATACTCGCGCTTCTTGATGAGAATGGGAAGACCCTGAGCCAGCTCATGTCCGTGACTGGCTACACCGAGGATACGGTCATCCTCTCGCTGGGGCGTCTCATTTCCTCCGAGAGCGCGCGGCGCGTTCAGAACGATTCGGTCGAGATTTACTGTCTCATACCTCCACCTGCGCCGCCTGTGAGGAAAGCGTTGCAGGTTCTACCCGCGGTTGACCAGGACGAAGCAGAGGCGCGGGTTCTTGCCTCGATCCCGTCCGAAGGTGTTCTCTCAAGGGACATCATCAGGATTGCGAAGCTGCCGAGGGATCAGCTAGCGAAGGCCGTCGACGCCCTGATCAGCAAGGGGAAGATAAGGAAAGAGATCAGGGCAAAGAAGGAATACTATTCTCGGACTTGAGCCGCCGCTTCTGTGGCTATGCTGGCCATCGTTCCAAAGGTTTAATAGAGAACTGCCCGATTGAGCGGCGTTCACAAGGTGACTGATGCGCGCGCTCGATCTGCAGGATGTTCGGTTCAAGCACAGGGGTTCGGATCATTGGGCCCTTGACGGCGTCTCTCTCCAGGTGGAGAAAGGCGAATTCGTCACGCTTCTTGGCGCGAACGGTTCCGGTAAGTCCACCATCTGCTTACTATCGAACGGGCTCATACCGCATGCTCTTCCTGGCGATCTGCAGGGCAAGGCAGAGATCTTCGGATTCGATGTGAAGGAGCATTCTGTCGCCGAATTCTCCACGAAGGTCGGGATTGTCTTCCAGGAACCTGAAAGCCAGCTGTTCTGCATGAGCGTCGAGGAAGAGGTTGCCTTTGGACCGGAGAATCTAGCCGTTCCTCGGGAGGAGCGCAGGGAGCGGGTCGAATGGGCTCTGGAGCTCGTCGGCATGAAGGGCTTCAACGACCGGTCGCCGTTCAGCCTCTCAGGCGGCCAGAAGCAACGGGTTGCCATAGCCGCTGCTCTCTCGATGCGTCCTGAGATGCTCGTGCTGGATGAGCCCGCGTACGCGCTCGACCCAATCGGTAGGATCGAACTCTATTCCGTCCTGAAAGGATTGAAGGAACGATACGGGATGACGGTCGTCCTTGCAGAGCGCGACGCCGAGGAGGCTGCGGCGTTTTCCGACAGGATTGTGTTGATGAAGGGAGGACGGATCGTCGACACGGGACGGCCGAGAGACGTATTGAAAGACCCGAACAAGCTACGAGATGTCGGCGTGGCGCCTCCTCAGGTGTCGGAGGTCGCGGCGCTCCTGAACACCAGGCTTCGCACATCGAAGTATTCCTTCCTCACGGTCGAGGAGGCCGAACGCGCAATATCTGACGAGATTCTGGTGCGTGGGAAGGTGAGGGCCCGATGATCCCATCGGCGTCGCTCTCCCCAAAGGAGGGAAAGGCGATTTCCGTACGCGGCCTGAGGTACACGTACGAAGGCGGCGTTGCGGCTCTCAGGGACATCAACCTCGACATCACCAATGGCGAGTATCTTGCGATAGTCGGTGGAAACGGTTCTGGAAAGACAACTCTGGCGAAGAACCTGAACGGCTTGCTCAGGCCCACTGGCGGTGAGGTCATTATCGAGGGCCGGCCCGTCGGCAGGAGATCTGTAGCCGAAATCGCAAAGATCGTCGGCTTTGCCTTCCAGAACCCTGACCATCAGCTGTTCTGCCCGACCGTTGAGGAGGAGGTCAGGTTTGGCCCTCTGAACCTCGGGTTCTCAGAGACCGAGATTGCAGAGCATGTCGAGTACGCCATCGAATCAATGAACCTGGGCCGGTTTCGAAAGACGCCTCCGCTCTCCTTGAGTCTAGGAGAGAGGAGAAGGGTGACAATCGCTTCCGTGATTGCCATGGATCCTCGCGTATTCATCCTGGACGAGCCGACGACAGGCCTGGATGCTCAGGAAGCCAGCGAACTAATGGGCAAGCTCAGGATCTTCAACGAAGAGGGGAAGACCATAGTACTCATCACGCACGACATGAAGCTGGTGGCTGAGCACGCGAAGCGCGTGGTCGTGATGTCGCAGGGCAAGATTCTGTTGGATTCGGATCCGAGAGGTGCGTTCTCTGACCCCGAGCTCCTTCGACAAGGGAATCTCGAACCTCCTCCTGTGGCTCTTCTCGCTCACCGGCTCTCCGCGCTAGGCGTCCCTCCAGACGTGATATCACCCGAAGAACTCGTATTCCAAGTGCTGAGAGGGCGGGGTGGTACTTGATGCCGGGTTTCGTGGATCTCTACGCCGAGGCCGACACCTTTCTACACAGGATGGACCCGAGGGTGAAGGTGGTTGCCGTCGTCCTGCTCAGCCTCGTGGCGTTCGTGCTTTCGAACCTGCAATTACTCCTCGTCCTTCTCGCATTCATATTCCTACTGTTATTCCTCGCGAGGGCCACGGTTTCGAGGACATTGTTCGCATTGAAGTTCGTGCTGAGATTCATGGTGCTCATTATCGTGCTTTGGCCAATATTCGATCCTTCTGGCACGCCTGTGATGGCCTCCCTCGGCCCGGTCAAGATCACGGAACCAGCCATCTGGAGAGGCGTGACATCGGCCGCTAGGGTGGGTTGTCTCGCGACCGTTTGGTACATCCTGCTGTTCACGACATCTCAAAGGGATTTGGTGAGGGCATTGGTCAAGATGGGAGTGAGATTCGATTTCGGCCTCACACTGGCAATCTCCCTCAGATTTCTGCCAACCTTTGGAGCCCTAATCGATTCGATCAAGGATGCTCAGCGAGCGCGGGGTCTAGAGTTGGCCAAGGGCGGGCCTATCAGACGCTCGAGGAACTACGTAGCCGTCCTTGTCCCGACAATCGTCTCCGCCCTCAGGACCGCAGACTCGCTCTCCCTGGCATTGCAGTCCCGGGCATATGGGGCGCGTGCCGACAGGACCTATCTGAGAGATTTGAAGCTGAGAGCATCGGATGGATTTGCGCTGGGGATCTTGATAGGTGTCTTGGTCCTCCCGGTCTTTGCGAAATACGTGCTGAATGTCGACATCTGACCACAGCCATGTCCAGCCTGCGATGTAGGGTTTAAGTAATTGGGAGTAGTGTGCTGCGCGAAGTGTGAATTCCGTGTCCTCAGACGTCAAGAAGGTCGAACCTCTGGGAGGCGTGAAGCCTGCGAAGTTCGTCTCCCCTAAAATCGTCGCCCTTTACGGCATCCTCACTGCATTGACAGCGGCAGTGACATACGCAACATTCGTACCGTTCTCGCCAACGAAAGGATACTTCAACTTGGGCGATTCGATGGTATTCTTCTCCGCCCTTACCTTTGGGTGGCGGGCTGGCTCCGTTTGCGGTGGCGTAGGTTCCGCAGCGGCAGACATCCTTCTTGGCTCAGGAATCTACGCCCCGATCACGCTGGTCGCCAAGGGCGGCGAGGGACTTCTAGCAGGGCTGATAGGTCGCTCGAAGATTTGGACGACCTGGAGAGTCGTCGCAGGGATAGTCGTCGGCGGCGCGTTCATGATTCTCACATATTTCTTGGCCGAGCTAATTGTGCTCGATGTCGGTCTTGGGAAGGCCCTTTCGGAGGTCCCAGTCAACATCCTTCAGGTCGTGATTGGCGGAATCATCGGTGCGCTGGCCTCCTACTATGTCAGAAAATCCTCCCCATCCTTGACCGCTGGCTGAACCCAGCGCATTCGCTGGTCAGAGACGGTCCTTCAATGGTTTACTTCTTCAGCTTCCCGAGCTCCTTCTCACCGATCTTGTCCCTAGGCAGAATCCTCTTGACCGAGCCCATCATCTGCATGCCGAAGTTCATCAGGAACGCGGGCATCGAGATGCCCCATCTGGTGCCGGTCTCGACCATCTTTCCGGGGTTCATTATCTCGTTCGGGTCGAGCATCGCTTTGAGCGATCTGATCAGCTTCGCGCCCTCCTTCCCTCTGACCTTGGCAAGGTTGCCCGCGAAGAATATCCCGAGGCCTACTGGCCTTCCGCCGTTCTCGAAAGCGAGGTCCCCTAGCCTCTTGGCGAACCCCATCGCTGCGGTCGACGCCACCAGCTTGTGCTCGTCCGTGAGGTAGTAGGGCATGAGCATGACGGTGTTGTTGTCCGCGACCGTGCCGATCAAGGGCGCATTCATCTTCAGCTGCTTGATCAGCTTCGCGGTGCCTTCGAGGACAACATTCAGCCGGTCAATGGGCACGAGAACCTCACCAGGGATCGCCCCAACGCCCAGCTCTCTGACCCTGAACTCGTAGTTCCTCTCTGCCCACTCGTGCTCCGCGGTCTCCTTAGGTTCCTTCTTGGCGCCAGCGGACGTGAATATGTCATCAATCATCTTCTCCTCGTAGTCGACCTGGACCTTGGTCCCGGTGAGTGCCATGGTCACCATCAGTCCAACCTCAGGGGCGTGCTTGCCTATGGCGCGGAGATAGTCGAAGTGCAGCCTGTCGCCGAACATGATGTGCATCGGGGCGACGCCTGATCTGGCCAACTTCTTGAGAGCTGGCTGGAACTTCATGATGTCGTTGAACGAGTAGCTGACCGCTCTGAGCTCCTCAGGCTTTGGCAGGACCGAGAATGTCACCTCGGTCACGATGCCCATCGTGCCCTCCGAACCGACGAACAGCCAGTTCAGGTTCGGGCCTGCCCCGTTCTGGGGGACAAACTTGTCGCCCGTGTGAACGATCTCCGTCGTCGGAAGTACGACCTCGAGGTCCCTGATCAGGTCTCCGGCACTGCCGTATTTGTAGGCGCCTATCCCCGTTCCACCCGTGCCGATCCACCCGCCGAGCGTTGCGGACGGCGCGCTGCTAGGATAGCATGGCAGGAAAAGCCCCTTCGCATCCAGCGCATCAGCCAAGGCCTTCCATGTGATGCCCGCCTGAGCTGTGACGACGAGGTTGGTCTCATCTATCGCGATGATCTTGTTCATGCCGGTCATGTCGACGGT
>CAZTFD010000005.1:0-19631 GCA_964612225.1 uncultured Thermoplasmata archaeon
GGGATCTTCTGGTCCTTGACTCTGTCGAATCTGGGCCAATGCTTGTCATCCGGGTGAATGAACAATTCAGCCTCCATCTGCGAGAACTCCCTAAGCCTGATGACTCCCTGCCTGGGCGATATCTCGTTCCTGAAGGCCCTGCCCACCTGGACGGCGCCGACAGGGAGCTTCTCACGGCCGTACCTGTAAACCTGGGAGAAGTTGACGAACATCCCCTGAGCAGTCTCGGGCCTGAGGTAGGCCGTCTTGCCCTTGCCGGCCCCGATTGATGTCTTGAACATGAGGTTGAATCGCTTCGGGGAGGTCAGCTCGCCCTTGCATTCGAGGCATTTGGCATTGTTGTCCTTGAGCAACTTGCCCAGCTGTTCCTCTATCAAGGACGCAGCGTTGTCGTGCATTCCGGCCGCAAGATGGTCCGCCCTGTAAGTCTCACCGCATTTCACGCACTCGACATACATGTCCGAGAACGCATCGAGGTGTCCTGAGGCCTTGAAGACCGGCTCGGGTGCCACGACAGGGCAAGATATCTCCTGGAAACCCTCGCCGAGTACGTAGAGACTCCTCCAGTGGTTCTCGATGTTCATCTTGAGCGCCGCGCCCAAAGGACCGTAGTCATAGAGCCCCGCAACGGCCCCGTAGATGTCGTACGCCGGCCATAGGAAACCCCTTCTCTTGCAGAGTGAGAGCAGCTCCTGTGGATCCATTCGCATCACTTTGTGAGAGTTGATATAACGTCTATGTCATAAATCATCGCCACGAGGTTGTCCTTTGAGTCTCTGACGGGCAGCTGCCCGAAATCGTGCTTGCGCATTATCCTCGCAGCGTCCCCGACCAGCGTCTTTCTGAAGACCGTCATCGGGTTCTTTATCATGATGTCCTTGACCGTCAGCTTCGGGAGGTCGACCCTAGAGACCTCGTACCAGAGCTTCATGACGTTCCTGAGACCTTCCCAAGTCCAGTTATCTTCGTCGTCGCTGATGCCCAGATCGCTCATGACAACAGAGCTGTCGACGATTGTCTGGTTGAACATGTCCCTGTCCGTCAAGATGCCTACCAGCTTCGCGTCGTCGTCCAACACCGGGAGGGCGTAAACCCTGGCCGCCCTGAAGGTCGCGAGCGCGACCGAGAGAGGTGCAGCATAGTATATCGGAATGCACGGAGACCTGACAATCTCCTCGACCGCGATCTGCGGATTGTCCTTCTCCACTACTATCAACAGGTCCGTTGGAGTGAGGATTCCCACAAGCTTGTTCTTCTCGACCACAGGTAGATGGCTGAGAGAGTTGCTGACCATTATCCGGGCAGCGTCCTTCACGCTAGCATTGGGTCCTATCGTCGGTGCGTCACGCCTCATTACGAGGGCGAGCTGTTCCTCGTCCGGTTTGGCAAAGATGTCCTGCCTCGTGACAAAGCCCGCGAGCGTCCCATCCTCGCCTCTCACAACGGGAAGGCCCGTGACGTTGTTCTTGACGAGTTTCTTCAGGACCTCGGTTCGAGTCCCAGGGAGTTCGGCCACGATCGGATTCTCAGTCATTACCTCTTTGACCTTCATCCGAGAATCACCTCTTCCTGCTCCTTACGACCAGGACCGGGCACGGAGCATATCTGGTGACTCTCTCAGCCACACTTCCCATGAACAGCTTGGACAAAGCCGAGCGGCCCAATGTGCCGATGACTACAAGGTCGAAGTCCGCGGCCATCTCCACTATCTTGCGTGTGGGGGAGCCCTCGACTACGACTGTGCTGACTTTCACTCCGGACTGCTCGCCCTCCTTCTTCACCTCTTCTACGGCACGCTTGCCTTCGTTCTCGAGCAGAGAGTAGACGCTGACGATTGATGAATCAATGGGGAAACTCACAAAAGATGTCTGATCGATGACGTAAAGGGCAGTGACCTCGGCTCCGAGTATCTTAGCGAGATGAAGTCCGGTGGACACAGCTTCCTTGGTGTATTCGGAACCGTCGGTCGCGATGAGTATTTTCTTCATTTCGTCCAATTCTCAGTCCTCCGCAACTTCCCGCCGCGTATCACCGCTAGCACATCATCCAACCTCGTTTTCGTCACCAGGTCGAGCATCGGGTCTTCGCCCCTGATTCTGATGACCGCGAGGTCGTCTCCCACACTGGTTTCCGTAGCTATATTCCCATTCGCATTTAAGACCTTGCGCCCTCCAAGTGTCGCCAGATTGACGGTCTGCAAGGGACTGATGCCGCCCTTGCGGACACTAGTCCGATAGGCGGTCTGCAGCTCATCTAGCATCACAGGTCTGGAGATCATGCCGTTGTCCGTTCCCAGACCGACTGTGGCCCCCGCTCTCAATAGTCTCGGGATATTGAGATCAAGTCCAAAGAATTCGTAAGACCGCGGACAAACGACAATGGGTACTCCAGAATCCACGCAGGCCGCTATGTCGTCATCTGTGGCTTTGACCATGTGAACGACGAAGTCCGGCTTGAGACTAAGGATATCGTCGATGTCCTCCCTAACGGTCTCGCTCGCGTGGATGGAAAACAACTTTCCAGCAGACTTGGCCTTTGCAGAGAGCTTGGCGAGTAGATCAAGAGGATGGTCCTTCAGAGCGCTCATTCCAAGCCCGTCACACGAACCAAGTAGAGAGTCGATCTCAGCATCAGTGGAGCCGGGGTCCAGCGGTCTGCCCAGGACTACGCATCGAGGAGCACGAGGACTCAGAGATGCAGACAGAAGCTTGATCCCTTCCAGACCCTCCTCACGGAAGTCAACGAAGCAGGTAGTTCCGCTGCGGGCCATGAGATCCGAAGCGGACCTAATTGCCTCCGACTTCTCCTTCATCGACCGCGTCCTGAGCTCCCTGTGCTTGAAGCCGTCAGGAGGTCCGACTAGTTCCTCCACAGTGCCCCTGGGAGCTGGATAGGCTATTGAGTCGCCTATGTGAGTGTGTGCATTCACAAAACCAGGGATGACGCAGACCCTGGAGGATTCGCTCGGAGGGTCTCCTAGGCACACCTCTTCGACGGACTCCTCGAGCACCCTGAGGTAGCCCTTGACGATCCCTTTGTCTGTTAGGATCCACCGACCGATCAGCTCCTCCTTCATCCTTCTCGCCATCGCCATGGCGGACTGGTTTCTAATAATTTGCCGAGCACCGACAAACCGCAGAGATCCGATCATTGTCCACGAGCATTTTCCGGGTTTCCAGATTTAGATTCCGCGACGCCAATGTAAATATGTCGGATTCTGATTGGCTGACGAAAGTTTATATCTGGGAAGGGGTTCAGGAATTCTCAGAAACATCGGAGGTATTCTGATGCCGGCCAAGATCAATAAGGATGAATGCGTTGCTTGCGGTGCTTGCGTGGACGTATGCCCTGAGGGTGCCATAGCTGTCGATGATGTCGCAGTGGTCGATGTCAAGAAGTGCCTTGACTGTGGCGCTTGTGTGGACGAGTGCCCCAACAACGCGATCGTTGTCGATGAGAAGAAGTAGAATCTCGTCGCAGCCATGATCGAATCAATTTCTGTCTTTCATCGGCCCTTGAATGGGCCATGAGTTTTTGATAACCCTCATTCCTCCGATCGACTCCGACGAAGTTTGAAATATCGATTTGCTCCTCTCTTCCTCGGTGAACGATTGGATCAGCGGATATTGGACCTAGCCATCCTTCTAACGGTCGCGTTCGTTCCGTCATTGATATACCTGGTCTGGATCAGGAGCGCTGAGAGGTACGGCCGAGAGCCGTACGGTAGGCTTCTGAGAATATTCGTTTACGGCGCGGTGATATCGGTAGCCATAGCCGTTGTCATAGAGGCGTTGTTGATGGTCCTGGTCGACCAGAACATCAACAGAGTCTATGAGATACTGGGCCAGAACCCAAACCTGAGCAACCTGATCCTCGCTTGCGTTGTCGCCCCCTTGGTGGAGGAGATGGCGAAGGGGTTGGGGGTGTTCAGGGCCAGAAGATTCATGTCAGAGATTGAGGACGGCATCGTTTTCGGAGCGGCTGCTGGCCTCGGGTTCGCCGCGACCGAGAACCTCCTGTACGAGAGCAACACATACTTTGCGGACGGGACGGGAGCGTTCATAACGATCGCAGTAATCAGGAGCCTCTCGTCTGCCCTCCTGCATGCGAGCGCATCTTCAGTCTTTGGCCTGGGCATCGCGAGGGGCGCACTACAGGGCAAGGGCTGGTTCCTGTACTACTTAGGGGCCGTGACCATGCACGGACTGTTCAACCTTGCAGCCTCGTTCGGATCCATCTACGAGGGGGATATCGGTCCTTCTGCTTACCTGATCGGCCTCGCAGCAGCCTTCGCGATTGCGATAGTCGGAATTCTAATGGTCCGGTCGAAGATAAGGACCCTCGATCGTGGATGGAGAGAACAGCCGCGAAGACGTTGAGCCCTCCACTTTGCTGAAAAGCATAAGACCCTCGACGGCCAATCAGGATATTGTGAAGTTCAGGGCGTTCATCTCCGCAGATATCGAACCGAGTGACGCGCTCGTGGGAGTCCTAGACGAGCTGGCCCGGTCCAGAGCTGACCTCAAGATTGTGAAACCAGAGCTTCTTCACATCACGCTCAAGTTTCTCGGTGACACGGACGAGAGCCTAGTCGACGAGGTGGTCACGCGGATCTCGAGTGCGTCCCGGGGGATCGAGTCTTTCAGAATTCGGCTTCGCGGGATGGGTGCCTTCCCCTCGATGTCGAACATCAGGGTCGTGTGGGTGGGCATCGAGGACGCCAAACCCCTCCAGGACATAGCCGCCACGCTGGATGCTTCAATGAACGATCTTGGTTTTGAAAGGGACAGGAAGGGGTTTGTGCCGCATCTGACCCTCGCGCGGACCCGGAGCGCAGGGAATATGGCCAATGTCCAGGAGATTCTGAGGAACAAGGCGGCATCCGATTTTGGGGAGTATCTGATTGACAAGATCCTTCTCAAGAAGAGCGTGCTCAGTCCTCACGGACCGGCCTATTCCACAGTCCGAGAACACCAACTCGGCGGCATCCAGAGATCAGTCTGAGCGCCTGGAATCCTTGCCAACTCCCCGGGTCTGGGACATCTCGACCAACTCAGCAAGATCGATGACCTGGACGTCCGCATTCCCTCCCTGACACTCCCTGAGAGTCTGCTCGCACCACGGGCACGATGTGACAACTACCTTTGCGCCTGCGGCCTTGGCCATCTCTATCCTGTCAAGAGCAATTGCTTTCGCCAGGTCGGGGAAGGCGCTCTTCACCCCTGAGCCCGAGCCGCAACAGGCGCTGTCGTTCCGGGAACGAGCCATCTCGACGATTGGTGACGAGAGCGCAGACGCAATGACCTTCCTTGGTTCGTCGTAGACTCCCTGCGCCCTGCCGAGGTCGCACGGGTCGTGGAACGTGATCGGTCCGATGTCGCCCAAAGCCGTCATCGACGCAATGTCAAGCCGCTCGGCGAGGAATTGGGATAGATGCTGGACCTTCATTCCGTATCTCTCAGGCAACTCCTTGAAGTGGTTGAGCGCCGAGGAACATCCCGGACAGGATGTAACCACTATCTTCACACCTGCCTTCTTGAAATCTTCGAAGCAGGCTTCAGCCTTCTCCCTCGACAAGCGCTCGTCGCCGAGCTTTCGGACAGTGGATCCACAACACTTCTCGTTCTGACCCAGGTAGGCCGGTTCCACACCACACCGTCTGATCAGTCGCACGACCCGCCTAGCAGATTCAGGGAATAGGAGAGACGTCGAACATCCCGCGAAGTAGAGGACCTCCCCCTTGCTCTTGAGGTTAAGACCCTCGGACCACTTCGGCTTCTGTCGCCTCGGAGTCTGCCACGGGTTGTCGTAGTTCTTCACACTGGCGATGACCTCTGAGTGTTCTGGCAGGTTTCCTTTTTTCGCCTTTCTTGCCGCCATCCTCACATTCGTTATTCCCTTTTTAGTGTCAATCTTGGCGGGACAGACCTCGGTGCACGCTCCGCACGAGGTGCACAGGTACAATCCGGATTCCACGGACTCGTCAATCTTCCCGCGCGATCCCTCCAAATATACTCCTTGTCCGCCCATGTGTCCTGGGGAGCCGAAGACGGGTCCAATGACATTGTATGTGGGACAATGCAGGAGGCACATGCCGCAACCGATGCAGTATTGAGGCTCCTTATCTGGTGCTTCAAACCGCCCATCATCGACGAAGAGTATGATGACCTCTCTGGGTCCATGCATCCCTTTGTAGACCTTCTTCTCAATATCGGCTGTGTAGCTAGGGCCAGTTACCACGTTGATGTAGGAGCTGATGATCTTCCCCGTCGAGAGATAGGTCTGCAATTTCGTGATGTTGATCGCATCGTCCAGCGTCGGGACGACCTTGTCTGGAGTCGTCACCACAATGTGTTTGTCCGAGAGCATCGCGCACTTCGCCGCGTTGCCCTCGTTGTGTACTATGACGACGGCGCCCTCGGCAGCGGACACTGCGTTCGCACCGGTTATGCCGACCTTCGCCTTCGACATGTACGAGGCGATCTCCTCCCGCATTGCCTTTGTGAGCTCCATGGGATCATCGGAGACCTTCCTGCCAAAGTGCTTCGAGAAGAGGATGGATATCTCCCCTCTGGTCATGTGACACGCGGGGCCGGTAGGATGAGCTGCCGGACATCCAGCCAACTGAATTATCCTGTCGCCTAGATCAGTCTCAATGACATCCACGCTCTCCGACTGGAGGGCGTCTACGAGGTGAAGCTCCTTAGTGATGTTCGACTTGGACTTCACAACCAAATCGTATCCTTTGAGCTCTTCCTTCACCTTCTTGACGGCCGCCTCAGCGGTCTTCGCGATAATGACCCTGAAACCGTTCTCTCGGAGGGTGGAGATGGCCTGCACGAAGAGTTCTTCGTTGCCGACTGAGGATTCCTTGGTCTTCCTGAGACGCTCCTTTCTAGACTCTAGGTCGGGAATCCTGCACGCGTTCTCATTCTGCCGTTCAGCGATCGTCTGGAAGGATTTCCTCATTCCTTCCAGCGATGACCTTCTCTCGACCGCGTCCTTGACCCTTGTCCTGTTATCGGATTCACTCATTGTTCTTCATCCGCAGAGGTGAGCGGCAGCCATGTCATTACGGTTGGAGTGTCAGGAGCTTGTCATATTCGATGGTGTGTGCGACGCCCGCCTTCTTCAGGATCTTGCTCAGACGCTCGCTGATCCTAACAGTCTCTGCTGTCTTTGAGTCCGCGCGTATGTAGAACTGCTTCTTGCCCCTGGTGAGCGGGAATACCATCTTCATCCTGCCCCGTCTGTTGTAGCCTTCGGGCTTCCTGTTCTTTTCGATGTCCATCATGTTGATCTTCAGGAACATCTGGATGATCTCGTCCTCGTCCGGCATCTGGTCGGTCTCGTCGAGGAATACCTTCATCAGCTCCTCGAAGCATTTCTGCAAGTCTTTGTACTTGAACTTGTCCTTGAAAATGATGTGACCGGACTCAGCTTTCATTCAACCAGTCGGATTGGCTACCCCGTATTTAACCATGATGCCAGCTGCCTCGGCCATTCCATTGTGGCACAAGTGATTTATCGACAGTAGTAGATGAGTGGCGGATGCCCAATGCTCTGACCATCGCCGGCTCGGATTCTGTCGGCGGGGCGGGGCTCCAAGCCGACCTCAAGTCGTTCGAGGCGGTGGGAGTCCATGGCTGCTCCGTCGTTACTTGTGTCACATCGCAAAACACGAAACGCGTATCCGGGATCTTTCCGCTGCCGACCTCCGTGGTCGCTTCCCAGCTTGAATCGGTCCTCGAGGACGTTCAATTGGATGCCGTCAAGACTGGGATGCTGTACAGTCGTGAGATTGTTGTCACCATCGCCGGACTGATCAAGGATGTGACGGCCCCAATCGTTGTGGACCCTGTGATGGCTGCGACGACCGGGAGCAGCTTGCACAGAGAAGGGTTTGTAGACGCGTTGATTGCCAAGCTGATCCCGGTAGCGACTCTCGTCACACCGAACATAAGAGAGGCGTCCAGCCTGTCTGGAATCGATGTCAAGAACCAGAAATCGGCTGTATCCGCCGCTTATGAGATACTGGAGCTGGGCCCGAAGGCGGTACTCCTCAAGGGAGGACATCTGCGAGAATCTGAAGCTGTGGATTTCCTGGTCACGAAAGACGGCGTGGAGAAAATATCATCACCAAGGGCGAAGGCTGAGGTGCACGGAACTGGATGCGCACTTGCATCACTGATAGCCGCCAATCTTGCGACAGGGCTCGAATTGGAGGAAGCGGTCCGCAGATCCAAAGGAATGATCTACAAGGCAATCCTTGCGAGGGAGATCGTCGGGGCCGGCGTCCCATGTGCCAACCCTCTGGCGGTCCTGAGGATCGAAGCCGAGAAGCCGGCTATGCTCGAAGCGCTGGAGCTGGCCGGGCACGAGCTAGAGAATATCATGAACGCGGACCTGGTGCCCGAGGTGGGATCGAACATGGGTTATGCCGTGCTCGGGGCGCTTGATTTGGATGAGGTCGCTGCCTTCAACGGCCGCATCGTGAGGGTGGGAACGGAAGCTCGGAAGGTCGGTTGTGCGAGGTTCGGAGCGTCGAAGCACGTCGCGAGAATAGTGTTAGCCGCATCTTCGCACGACCCAGAGAAGCGCTGTGCTTTGAACATCAAATACTCAGAAGACAACGTCTCGGCGTGCAAGAAAGCGAGACTCTCGGTCGCATCCTTCGACCGAGAGTACGAGCCAAAAGGGGTCTCCTCGATGACTTGGGGAGGGCATGCGGCAATCGAAGATTTCGGATCGGTTCCAGACATCATTTTCGACAAGGGCGGCATCGGCAAGGAACCCATGATAAGAGTGCTGGGCACGAATCCGGAGGACGTGACTGCAAAGTTGAAGCGAATGAAGCAGAAGCGATTCCCCAGGTGAACCCGTGAAGATCGCGATGTTTGCCGATTCCTTCCACCCCACAGTGGACGGAGCTGTCGTTGCGATGGAGATCGCCGCGGGCGGGCTGGAGAAGAGGGGACATGAAGTCATTGTTCTAGCTCCGAATGTAAGCCCCAGGCCAAAGACGACCAGGCCCGTCCATTACCTGCCATCGAGGGAGTTCAAGTCATACCCAGGATACAGAGTCGTGATCTCCCCATCCGACATGCTTGAGCATCTAAGGAAGGAACGCGTGGACATCATTCATTCGCACGGAATCGCATCGATGGCAATCCTGAGCCTCACGGCAGCAAGAGCTTTGAGACTGCCGCATGTCCTCACATTCCACACGATGGCGAACGAGGCCGTGAAGTACTACTCGCCGATAGGCGCCAACCAGGAGATCATGCAGAAGATGGTGTGGATATACCTCAGGAACCTGCTGAAGAGGCCCGAGGTGGTAATCGCACCCTCTGCCCCAATCAAGGAGGAGTTGGAGTCAAATGCGGTCCGGATGAAGGCGTGCGAGGTAGTCCCCACAGGTGTCGACTGCACGAGGTTCTCCCCGGAGAAGTATGATAAGAAGTTCCTCGAGAGGTACGGTATGGCAGGCAAGCGCGTCCTTCTCCATGTCGGCCGCCTGTCTCCTGAGAAGCGGTTCGATATCGTCCTTAGAGCGGTCGCAGAGCTTGGGCCCAAGGAGCCTGATCTCAGGCTGCTGGTAATTGGCAAGGGGCCATCAGCAGACGAATACAAGAAGATGGCCAAGGATCTGGGTATCAAGGACAGAGTGGTCTTCACCGGTTTCCTTCCCGACGAGGAACTCCCAGTTGCCTATGCTAGCTGCGAAGCTCTTGTGATCGCCTCCACATTCGAGACTCAGGGCCTTGTGGTGCTGGAGGCCCTAGCCTCTGGCACTCCTGTTGCTGGAATCAGGTACAGAGCAATCCCGGAGTTCGTCAAAGAGGGGAAGAACGGATGCCTCTTCGAACCGGATTCATGCGCTGATGCCATCCGAAGATGCCTCCGCAGGTCCGAATCGATGATGTTGGATGCAGTTGCCTCCGCCCGGGAGTATTCGGTAGAAGTCTGCACGGCGAGGCTCGAGAAGGCTTACGATCGCGCCGTCGAGATCCTAAAGAGTCCGGGTTGAGAAGAGATTCTCGAACTCAGATTCGAACGAGACCCGGCAAAGTATTTCTATCGCGAGTACTGATTTGACTGACCGGAAAGGATGGCACTCACTTACCCCGTCTTCTTCGCCATTTTCGCAATTAGCCTCGTCGTCGCGACCTTTGCAGGGCTGCTCATCCTAATCGGGTGGAAGGATTTGTACATCAGGAAGACACTCCTGTCCCTCAAGTACAATCTCGTCTACATCATCATCCTTGCCGCCTTCCCGTTGTTCGTGCAACTCCAGGACATCGTGGAGCGAGGGATGGCGGGTCCGGAAGATGTCTCGAAGGAGATCGTGTACACGAACTGGATCTTCAGCCTTTCCGGGGGCGCCATCAGGATCCTGCAGGACAGACTGGACTACAGGATACTGACGGACTTCTTCATTATCGCGTATGCCTGGGTCTTTGCCTATCTGACCTACTTCGTCCCGATTCTGCTGCTGGCCAAGGACGACAGAATTACCCTAAGGAAATACGCGGTGGCCATGATGCTCAACTACATCGTCCTAACACCGTTCTACTTCCTGTTCCCCGTCTCGGTCAGCGGCTCGCATCCCGAGTCCGGAATGACTCCTCAACTATACGTGAGCACTAATTGGGGCAAGATGGTCACAAGCGTCGATCCGCTGAACAACGACTTCCCGAGCGGCCATGTCAGCCTATCTGTGACCACATTCCTCGTGTTCGCCTATGCAGGCGTGGGATACAGGAAGTTCAAGTACTTCTTGGGCGGCGCGACTGTGGCAATCGTGTTCGCAGTGCTTTACCTGGGAATCCACTGGCCGGCAGACGTTTTCGCGGGCTTCATCCTGGCGGTCGGGGCGACGGTGGCGGCCAACACTGAGAAGGTCCAGATGACGATAGACAGGTATGTCAGAATCGTGTCCGAGAAGCTCTTCAATCGACCCGAAGAGGTCACCGAATCTAAGAATCGTTGACTGATACGATCATGACCTCGAAGATGAGCGTCCGGCCCGCCAGCTCGCCGTTGTAGCCGGACTGGGAATCGCTCTTATGGATCTGGAAAGTACCCGCGGTCGCATTGTATCCCGATAGGACGAAGCTGCTCCCATCTGAGTCCGTGCCTTTCACATTGTACACGTCTGATGATGTGATGACATGCCTCACCGTCGTCATTCCATTCCCGTTCAATCCGTTCGGGTCGAACGATTCAACAACGACTGGCCATCCCAGGGGCGATTCCAGGTCATTCGGGTCCCCAAACGGGTAGACGGTCTGGCCGACGATCGGCCAGTGCTGGATCGTCACCATTCCACTGTCATTGAACGCAACCACTACGTTCCATCCCCAGAAGAAGTGCGGCAAGGTCTGCATGAGAATCGGGTCCGTCTGGAATACGCTCTTGAACTGCTCGACCGTCATCACCTCCGTCGCGGGGACCTGCTGGACGATGTCGATGGTCCTGACCATGTCCGGATTGACTGCATACCCGTCACCCGGCAGGACTTCGATGAGTTTCGTCTCGTTCACGTGCATCCCGATGACTCCCAATGCGAAACCCTTGATGGTGCCGCCTGAGCCGTAGTTGCCAGCCGTCATCGTGAACGGTTCGTAGCTGTCGTTCGATCTCAGATTGAATGTGAGCGACTTCGGATAGCGCGCATTATCTTCCGCAACGTCGAGCATGCTGGTGTCGAAGACTCTCCCGTCGGCGAGCCGCCCAATGTAGTTCAGCGTGACGCTGTCGCCATTGACGATCCCGCCCGTTGCGGCCACACTGGACCTTCCCGCTCCTGTTATCCAAACATAACCAATAGCGACGAAGGACAGGACGATCCCTGCAACGATGAGGGCCAACAGCATCTTCTTCGTGTCCCTCGCTTTCTTTGGCGGAGGTGCGCTCTCCATTGTGAACTCCTGGGGCGCGGTTATAGAGTGAGTCAATATAAAGCTTGTCGAAGCTCAAGAAGGGTAGCCAGGATGCATGATGAGCCTCAACCGCCGGACACTGGTGGGAAGACAGCTACATCATCCCCATCACGCAGCGTCATCTTGGTTCGTTTCCTACGCTCAACGTTGAGGCCATTGACAAGTATTACAAGCCCCTCAGGGTCGGAATCCAATTGACTCAGCAACTTGGACAGGGCTGGCCCGAGACTCCCCAGCTTCGAGACAAGCTCCCCGAGATCAGCAGCCTCAAGCACGCATTCCGACGTCCCTGCGGCCTCGCGGACCGTTGCGAACATCTTCACAGAGACTCTCGCCATTTTACCGATCGGTTGAGAGCATCACAGCGTATTAAATGATGACAGTTGACTCCAAGAGCTCCAATCATTGCCGCCCATGGATTTGGTGGCCGGCACATGGTCACAGGTGGCCAACGAAGACATCCCCTATGCCCAGACATAATGAGCAACACAGGAGGGTGCAGGATGCGGAAGCAGAGAAAGAGCAGCTCGGGCGGGAAGCAGTCACAGGATTTGGCGAGAGAGAGCGCACTGTACTTGTTGCAGCGCGTCTGCGCAGCCATTTGAGTTCTGGACTTTATGTGCTTTTTTTCTACAATCAGCTTAAACCATATCTTATATATCATCTTTTTAATATCATTACTCCTGCTCATAGAGGGACGACGGTCAGGTGCAGTATTCTATGACCCGATTCCTCCGTCCAAATGATTGGGACAACTGATATCAATGCCCCTCGTCGTTGGAGAGCATCGAAAGCGGAGAGGGATAGACATTGGCGAGCTCACGGAGATCCAAGCAGGAGGCCACGGTCAGAATCAAAGGGATGCACTGTGCCACGTGCACAGACACTGTCAAGGAAGCGCTGATGTCGTTAGATGGCGTCGAGGATCCCAGAGTGAACCTCGCAACAGAGAAGGCGACATTCGTCTACGACCCCAAGGCCGTCTCGATGGATGATGTCGAGAAGGTCATCAGAGAATCAGGATACGATGTGGCGAGGGACGAGATCTCCCTCACAATCGGTGGCATGCATTGCGCGACATGCGCGATATCTGTCCAAGACGCTCTGAAAGAGGTGCCAGGCGTCAGGGATGCCAGAGTGAACTTCGCTCTCGGAAAGGCGACCGTTGACTACGACTCCTCGTTGGCCTCCGAATCGGACATGAAGAAGGCCGTTGAGGAAACTGGTTACAAGGTCCTAGAGGTACAGGGTGTGATGGCCGAGCAGGCTGCACGCGCGAAGGAACTCAAGGAGGTCTGGAACACTCTCGTATTCGCGGCACTCTTGAGCATACCCGTTGCAGTAATCTCGATGACCTACGACCTTTGGCCCCCAGGGCTGATGGACGAGACGATGAGAAACATCGTCCTGTTGGTCCTTGCAACACCAGTGCAATTCTATGCTGGCCTCAGATACTATCGGGGGACTTACTGGGCCCTGAAGAACCGGAGAGCGAACATGGACGCTCTAATCGTCATCGGCACGACTGCAGCGTGGATCTACAGCCTCGTCGTCACGCTGTTCCCAGATGACGTCGGCATGACAAACGTCTACTTCGACACATCCGCGGTCATCATCACGCTGGTCCTAGCGGGCAAGTACCTAGAGCTCAAGTCGAGAGGAGCCACATCCGAGTCGATTGTCAAACTGATGAGCCTTCAACCACCGATGGCCATAGCGATCAAGGATGGGGTAGAGACTGAGGTGGGGGTGGAGAACCTCGTCGAGGGAGATGTGGTTCTTGTCAAGCCCGGAGAGAGGGTTCCCGTAGACGGGGTCGTGGTATCAGGGGAATCAGCGATTGACGAGTCTCTCGTTACCGGCGAATCGATACCGAGCGAGAAATCGGTCGGGTCGCAGGTCACTGGAGGGACCGTCAATCTGGGAGGAGTTCTGAAGATCAAGGCTACCAGGGTGGGTAGGAATACCACACTAGCCCAGATAGTCAAACTTGTCGAGGACGCCCAGAGTACCAAGGCGCCCATAGAACGGGTCGCGGACACGGTTGCTGGATATTTCGTTCCCATCGTTATGACGGTCGCGTTCTTCACATTCCTGTTCTGGTACTTCATCGGGTCAGGCTTATGGGATGTCGGCGATGCGCTGACTTTCGCGCTCACCGCTTTCGTGGCCGTGCTCGTGATCGCCTGCCCTTGCGCATTGGGACTGGCGACTCCCACCGCAATCGTTGTCGGGACTGGTCGGGGCGCGCAGATGGGGGTGCTCATCAAGGATGCGGCGGCCCTCGAGACTGCACATAGGCTGACGACCGTCATATTCGACAAGACCGGCACTTTGACCAGAGGGGAGCCTAGGGTCGTGAGGACTGAGCTTGGTTCTGCCAAAGACGAGAAAGAGCTTCTTCTCCTTGCCGGGAGCGCAGAGAAGGGCTCGGAACACGTTCTCTCAAGGGCCGTGATAGCGGCAGCAGAAGCTGCTGGAATCGACCTTAAGACTCCAGATGTCTCTCGAGTGGTTGCCGGAGAAGGAGTCACCGCGAGTGTGGGCGGCCACGACGTCTCGGTAGGGAACAGACGTATGATCGAACGGTTAGGGACCGATCTCGGTCCGCTCAACTCCAAGATGGAGTCCATGGAAAACGAAGGGATGACAGTGATGGCGTGCGTCTCCGAAGGAAAGGTCCTCGGACTCATAGGCGTTGCGGATACTCTGAAACCCGCAGCCAGTGAGGCGCTGTCGAGCCTGAAGGGGCTAGGACTGAAGATCGTCATGCTCACAGGCGACAACGAGAGGACCGCTCGGGCAATCGCGAAGCAAGCGGGCATTGAAGAATTCAGAGCGCAGGTCCTCCCGGCAGACAAAGCAGGGGTCGTCAAGGCCTTCCAGGAGGACGGCGAGGTCGTCGCCATGGTGGGCGACGGCATCAACGATGCACCAGCGCTGGCTCAGGCGGATATTGGAATCGCTCTGGGAACGGGCACGGACATCGCCCTCGAATCCGGAAACATCGTCCTCATCGGAGAGGATCTCAAGGGGGTCGTGACCGCCATCAAGCTGAGCAGGCGCACATTCGCAAAGATCAGACAGAATCTGTTCTGGGCGCTGTTCTACAATACTGCATCCATACCGATAGCCGCGGGTCTGCTCTATCCATTCACAAACTGGCTTCTGAGTCCAATGATTGCGGCAGGTGCCATGGCCTTCAGCTCAGTATCCGTTGTGACCAACGCCTCTCTCCTCAGGCGCTTCAGGCCCTGAGCATCGGAGCACATCAAGGCCCAATAAGCCAGCACTCCCGTCAACGGGGACGGCGACTATCGGCAAGTAGGTAGAAAAGGTTATCTCGGCCCTCATTAATAACAACAACAAGAGTCCGCAGGATTGTGGGCCGATTATCATACGGCTACGAACAAGGCTGCCCGCTCCCTTGGGACCCCCATAGCGACGCTCCCCCTCAGTCGGATGTGACCTCATGTTCGGTAAGAAGCTCTCGAAAGGATTTCTTGTAGGTTCGAATGGTGGCCTTGTGAAGGAGTTCATATTCAGTTCCAAGGTGGATGTCACCTACGACCAGCTACTCCCGTACATCCAGGGAAGAGGGGACATCGGCATGCTGGGAGCTTTCGAAATTGGCAAATCCACAGCCACGGTGATAAGGGGCGACAAGCTCCATTTCATAGCCATTGGAAAGGGCGTGGCCGATGAGAGCGACATCGGGTTCTTCAGAGAGATCCTCATGTCTGTCGAGAAGTCCTTCGACGCGGCGATCGACACACGCATCAAGGCCGCACAGGAAGCAGAGCAGCGGGCGAAGCAAGACCAGGAGACGGCAAAGCAGGCCCAAGCAGCGCTGGAGAACGACCGCAAAGATTTCGTCCAGGAAGGGGCAGAGCTCGGGAATCTAAGAGGCGAACTTGACCGTCTCAGTCAGGAGACCGCGAGATGGCAGGAGGAGCTACGGGAGTTCGAGACTCAGGTCAACGAGCGCCATGCGCAGATCAACGATAGGGTCACGCTGCTCCTCGAGAGGGAGCAAGCGCTCGTGCGAAGCCAACAGGCGTTCGACGTGGCCTCCGAGGCGAAGAGGGCGCTCATAAGGAAGATGCAGGAGGGTGCTGCGGATTCGTTGGCCGACTTCGAAGCGGGCTTGACCAAGATCTCCAAGGAGAGGGCGGAACTCTCGACTAAGGAGAGTGAATTCAAGACCGCCAACAGCGACTTCCTCACTAAGAGAGCTCAGTGGGAGAAGCAGGCCGACGAGGCCAGTATCCGGATTCAGAGCTTGGACAAGGACAAGGAGGCGCTCGAAGCTGCAGGAAGACAGCTGGAGGCAAAGGAGAAGAACCTGAACGAGCTCAAGACCAGTCTCGACACGCGCAAGGGAGACCTCCAGGCCGAGGTCGCGCGGTTTGAGGACGAGAAGAAGTCGTTCGTCTCGGAGAGCGAGAAGGCTAAGGCCGAAATCTCGAAGTCGCAAGCGTCTCTGGAAGATCGACAGCGCAAGCTGACCGAATCTGAGAACGAAGTGAACGCAAGGAAACTAGAGTACGACAAGACCATCGCGGAGCTGAAACCCCGTCAGGAGCTGCTCACTTCACAAGGAGAGGAGTTCACCAAACGCGTCGCTCAGCTTGAAGATCGGGAGCAAACCCTCGAGACAGACAGGGTGGATCTCGAGAAGCGTCGGGAAGAGATCGAGAAGAACGCCGAGGCGAGACAGAAGGATCTATCCAGCATACTTGTCAAGATAGGTAAGGACAACGAGGACCTTAGGGAGCGCACAGCCGCTTTCGAAGCTAAGGAGCTCACCCTGAGGGAGAGAGAGTCTAAGATTGCAGATTCCGAGGAGAGAGTTGAAGCGTTGCTGCGGGACCTCGACAAGCGGGCCAAGGACATGGAGAGGCGCGAAAGCGCCGTGAAGGATGCTTTGGACGCACAGCAGGTCACAGTCCATACGGTCTCTGAGAGAGAAGCCGCAATGGCAGAGAAGGAGAGAGTGCTCCTGGCCAAGGAAGGTGCAATGGCCGAGGCGAAGGTGAAGGTAGAGGCTCAGGCGCAGGAGATCGCCCAGATGAAGAAAGATCTCGAGGCGATCAAATCCGACATCAGTCGAAAAGCAGCGGCTCTGGAGGATGAGACCAGGTCCGTCAACGAGCGCGAGGAGAAGGTCCATGAAGAGCTGGAGAACTTGCGCAGGCGACAAGAGGGCCTGAAATCCTCTGAGGAAGGCCTGGACTCGCGCGTGAAGGCCCTTGCCGAGCGGGAGAAGGCGCTCGATGACGAGGCGCTCAAATCCAAGTCCAAGATCGATGAAGAGATGCAGCGCCTTGATACGGAACGGAAGCACGTGGCCGGCAAGTTCGCCGAGCTGGAGACGAGGGAGAAGGCGCTCGCGACGAAGGGAGACGAGCTTGATAAGGCCAAGAAGGACATCGACGCCCGAGAGCTGACCTTCAATGAGAAGGTAGATGAGATGAACAAACGCCGGGAGGGCCTATCCGCGGAGATGGATAAGCTCGCCCAGGAGAGGTCCAGGGTCGAGAAGATGAGAGAGCACCTGGACAAGCGCAAGCAGGTGATCGGAGAACAGGTCGACAGCATCTCAGAGATCACCAAGAAGCTTGAGGAGCTCAGGGCGAGGTCGAAACGAAGGACGGACGAGGTCCAAGCGCAGACGACAGCGCAGGAACCGCCCGCCCAGTAGGCGACCGTCCGCCGGCTGTGATTGTGCTCACGCAAGCTTGGGCCAGCCCTTCTCGATGCTGCGAGCAGCGGAGACAATCGTGCGTCGGAAGAGTGGCTTGTTCTTCGAATCCAACCGCAGGTGTTTCGACACATACGGCCGGACTTGCTCGACGACACCGACGCTTGCGGCCCTCTCATAGCTTTGGAGCATGCGCATACAGAGGTCGAACTTGATCGGTGTGAAGTATGGTTCGTTCGCAAGGATTGAAGCGCAGAGCTGCCCCAAGTCATCCAGAGGGTCTCCGGGGCCCGCGTCTTCGAGGTCGACTCCAAATACCTTCTGATCGGACAGTATGAAGTTCGAGAGAACAGCATCTTTCATCACTTTTCGGGTCGGGCCTTGGCCTAGGAGGGCGTGGAATGTCGCGAGCCATTCACCCATCCCCTCCGCTGCTTGATTGCTGAACATGTGGTTGATCAGCGTGTCGCACGTCTCCCCCTGCACGTACTCGGACACAAGGTAGTCTCCCTCCACGAAAAGGGGGTACGGCACGTTCATGCCCGCACCTCTTGCCTGGATGATGACCTCGAACTCGTTCCCGCACTTGCCAGAGAGGGACTTTTTGACGACGACGGGTCTGACGTCCGTCTCCACAACCCATACTCGGTTCCTCTTGCTGGGCATCAGCCTCACCGCGCCCAATACGACCCTCTGGTTCAGAGCCTTCTTGACTGCCTCCCAGCCGAAGGCATCGAGCACGGTCAAATCGCCAAGCATGCGGATGAAAAACGCGGTTCCTGAAATAAATAGACTCTGGTGGAGGAATCAGATGAACCATACGCTGTCTGATGCGGTCGATAGTACCCTGCCTACTTCCAGGAGATCGAATCCTCTCTCATGGAGTCCGTGAGCTCCTTCGTGATCCTCAATGCCTCATCCGTGTCATTTGCGTGAAGGGCCTGGATGGCGCTCTTGATCTGGATAACGTACTGTGAGATGTCGATGCCCAACGCCTTTGCTTCTGCCAGATGTGCCCGGGCTCTTGAAATTTCAGACCTGACGAGATCCGGAATGCTGGGCGCCACCATCTCCTCCGTCTGATGGGCAAGGGTCGTGACCAGATTCCAATTGCCGTCTCTCGCGGCCTCCCATGCGCTCCCCATCAGCCTCCTTGCCTTGGTCGTGTCCGTCCCGAGGGAGCTTATGTCTGAGATTAGATGCTCGATTTCCTCGAGAAGCCTGGCAGACCCCGGAAATCCTCTTAGAGCCTCTCTATATAGGAGGTCCTTCGACCTCGATCTAGAGCCTAGAAGACCGAACAGGTCGAACATCTCCGGCCTCACCATCGGCTCTCTTCGAGCGGGCTTTTCAATCGTTGGCTCATCTGCGGGAGGCTTCGGGTGACCGGACGCCGATTCCGTCTGTTCGCCGTGTATTGCATCAGCGAAGATCGCCCCGCAGAACGGACAGTATGGGTCTGATTCCTTGACGATCATGTCGCACTCCGTGCATTGGAACAGAGGGCTGTCGTCCTGGGGGACGGACACGGGATTGACCAACCTGGGAGACAGCGTCGCCTCCTTCATCTTCTCGCTCATGCGATGCTCTACGGTGCCTGTGCCTCCCGAGAGCCCGTCTGGAACGGTGTCGGCCGGGCGTAGAATCCTCTGGAGCTTCCTGTGGAACCGGTCAGCCTGAGCATCCGGGAGTTCTGTCTGCGATTGGCTCTTCCGAGGAGCAGATGAGTTGGACAATCTAGTTCTCACTCCGACAGAGTCTGTCTGCATGTACATTCTGTCAGTCCTGGCTATAATAATGATACTCTATCAGTATCACCAGATGCAAAACAGGCCGTACGATGTTCAGATAGGACCGAGCGTTGTCTATCTCTCCTTGACAAGTTCAATAAACTGTTGCTCATCAAGGATCGTCTTCTTAAGATTCTTGGTCTTTTCCAGCTTCGAGCCTGGATCTCTCCCAGCGACCACGTAGTCCGTTGC
>CAZTFD010000006.1:0-18838 GCA_964612225.1 uncultured Thermoplasmata archaeon
CGGATCGTTCGAGTACGACGTGCCCGAGACGGGCGCCCCGACGGAACTCAACGCCAAGATGTGGATGACGACTTCGGACGGCGGATACTCCGCGGCGAGTGCGAATGTGGAGCTCGTGAACGACTATGAGCTGAAGATCTGGGTCGAGAAGTCGAAGTACGCTGATGGCGCATTCAAGCCTGGTGACACGATCACAGTGCGCTACAGCATCGGCGCCTACGTGAACGGCCAGCTGCCTCTGTACAGGCTGAACCTCTCGATGGACTACAACCCCATCGACTTCAGCGTGCTGGTGACTGAGCCTACCGGAAAGGTGAAGATTGAGCTGCCCTCGGACGCACCGACTTCGACCATAGACATCGACGCTGCACTGTACGACGCGGACGATGGCGATTGGCTCTCGGGAGACTCCACCTCGGTGACTGTGAACGCACGGAACAGCGCCTGGGACATGAGCGTTGCAGGCATGAGCGCGAGCGACTTCACCATAATGGTGTTGATCGTCGTCATGATCCTGTTGCTCATCGTGATGCCATTCCTGAAGGGCAGGATGGAAGCACCGAAGGCCCCGAAGCCTGAGCCGGCCCCGGCACCGCCAGAGGCGCCTAAGTCACCCTAGACGGCGACGAGACGGACAGAAGCTGGATCAAACCCCTTCCAACCATTTACTTTTTCATTGTTCTCCGACTGGGCAAAGCCTTATACACCTCGCATCCAATCGGCTGGCGATGGTCCAGGAGAAGGCGGCTGTCATCGGTCTGGGATATGTCGGAATACCCCTTTCCGCGCTTCTTGCGAGCAAGGGGTATGATGTCGTCGGCATCGACGTCCTCAGGGACAGGGTCGCCCTGATAAACGCGGGCAAGCTGCCTCTGAAAGGGGACGAGCCCGGGCTTGCGGAGATGCTTTCCAAGGTTGTCAAGAATTGCAAGTTGCATGCGACGACCTCTTACGGTTCGTGCAAGGACCGGACGGCCATATTCGTGTGCGTTGACACGCCAATCGACGTCGATAAGAGGCCGGACCACACCAACCTCAGCAGCGCCATCACTGGCATAGGGAAGAACATGCGCAAGGGCACGATGGTCGTCGTCGAATCGACCTTAGCGCCCGGGACCATGCTGGGCTTGGTCGCGAAGACCCTGGAGCGGGAGAGCGGGCTCAAGCTGGGCCGCGATTTCAAGCTGGCCCACTGCCCGGAGAGGGTCATGCCAGGCAGGCTTCTGTACAACATTACCAATTACGACAGGGTCATCGGCGGTCACGACAAGGAGAGCCTGCGGAGGGCGGCCGCGATCTACTCGAAGCTCACAAAGGGCAAGCTGCACACGACGGACATCACAACGGCAGAGATAGTCAAGACCGCGGAGAACGCTTACAGGGACGTGCAGATAGCGTTCGCGAACGAGGTCGCTCTGATATCGGAGAAGCTCGGGGCCGATGCGTTCGAGGTCAGAAGGCTCGTGAACACATGTCCCTTCAGGGACATGCACACCCCTGGTGCAGGCGTCGGTGGACACTGCCTCCCGAAGGACCCTTGGCTGCTGGCACAGAGCGGGAGAGCGGCCAACCCGTGCCTCATTCCGACCGCGAGGGCAGTGAACGATTCGATGCCATACCACGTGCTCGACCTCGCTTCCGAGGCCATGGAAGTGGCTGGCCGGAAGCTAGAGGATTCCGTCGTCGCTGTCATGGGAGCATCCTTTCTGCAGGATTCAGGAGACCCCAGGAACTCGCCGTCAATACCAGTGATTGAATCGCTTAGATGCGCGAGGGAGCTCAGGGTCCACGATCCATACCTCGACGAGATCGCCGGAGTCAAGATAACGAAGGACGCCAGGAAAGCCGTCTCAGGGGCTGATCTCGCAGTGTTCATGGTGTCGCACAAGGCCTACCAGAAGCTGTCAGCCGCTTCGCTCAAGAAGTCGATGAGAACGCCGGTCGTGGTCGACGGCCGGAACCTGTTCTCTCCTGAGAAGATGCACAAAGCGGGCATAATCTATCGTGGAGTCGGCAAGAAAGTCATCTCATGAGCTCAGCGAGACCTTCTTCGAGCGAAATCCTGGTCTTGAAGCCGAGCACTCCACGCACCTTCGCATTGTTCGACAGGCTCTCCTTGATGTCGCCCAATCTCGGAGCAGTGAATTCCGGCTTCAGCGGGAGGCGGGATACCGCGATCGCCTTCTGCGCAAGGTCGAGAATGCTCGTCGGAGACCCGCTCCCGCAGTTGAACAACTCGCCGTTCAGTCCCTTCTTCTCGAGGACGAGCTTGAGCAAGGTAGCCACATCGCGCGCGTGAACGAAATCCCTCGTCTGTCTACCATCCCCCTCTATGACGGGTGCCTTCCCAGCCTTGAGGCGAGCAACGAACTTCGTTATCACGCCCGAGTACGGGCTCTGAGGGTCTGCCCTGACTGAGTAGAAATTGAACGGCCTGACCGAGACCATCTCCATCGGGCTGGTCTTAGCGTAGGCGAGCGCGTACTTCTCTCCCGCCAGCTTGCTCGCGCCGTAGTTGCTAATGGGCAGCGTCGGATGGTTCTCGTCTATGGGTATGTACTTCGGCGGTCCGAACACGGCCGCGGAACTGACATAGATGAACTTCTTGACGCTTGCCGTCACGCTCTCATGGAGCAGATTCACGGTGCCGAGGACATTGGTGCGGGCGTCCGAGAGCGGGTCCTGGAGTGACTTCTCGACGCTCACCTGGGCCGCGCAATGGATCACGGCGTCAACACCGCTGACCGCTTTCCGTACATCCGCGGGTTCCGTTATGTCTCCGATGATCGAAATCACCTTGAGCGACTCGAACGGCTGTGGTTTGATGTCCATTCCAACAACCTTGTGGCTCGGCATGAGAAGCTCAGACACGTACGAACCGAGCTGTCCAGAGCTGCCCGTGACCAAGACCTTCATCGACAAGCCAATCATACAGAAAGGATATCTAACTTTCCTGGACAAAACGGGCTATCGCTCTACCTCGACCTTCTTCCCCGATCTCATTGACTTCAGGGCTGCCTCCGCGATCTTCAAGGTCTCGATCGCGGTCTCCCCTGCGACAAGTGGCTCCTTGCCGTCCTCTGCGGATGCGATGAAGTCCGCTAGCTCCCTCTTCAGGGGTTCTTCCTTCTTCAGGGCTATCCTGCGCAAATCGAACTCGAGCGGCACATTGAACAGGTTGCCGCTGTCGAACTGCTTGAAGGATGAGGAGCACACCAGGGCTGCCTGGTCCATGTAATCCGCCTCGACGAAGTTCTTGCTACATGTGAGAGCGAGCTTTCGCACCTTCATCGGGGTCAGCCAGTTCACCTCGATGAAGCCCGTTGTCCCACCCTCGAAATCGACCAGCATGTTCGCGTGGTCCTCGTACTTGATGGCCCTGCCCTGGCCTCCCAAGGCATACACGGACTTCGCTGGCCTGCCAACAACGTGCTGGATAACGTCAATGTCGTGGACTCCCAAATCCATGATGACCCCGACATCGCGTATCCTCGAAGGCATGGATGAGACGCGCCTCGTCGCAGCCGTGATCAACTCGCCGAACTCCCCTGAGTTGAGGCTCTGCTTCACGAAGGACACAACGGGGTTGTATCTCTCAGTAAAGCCTCCGGCAAGGACGACCTTCTTCTTCTCTGCGAGGTCCACCAGCTTCTTGAGTCTCTCAGAGCTGCCGGTCATCGGCTTCTCAAGTAGGACGTGCTTCCCCGCGAGGATGGCTTCTTGGGCGATCTTCTCGTGAGTGCTTGTGGGAGTGACGATGATGACGGCATCCACCCCGGACTTCAGCAGCTCCTGGTGGCTCAGGAAATGCTTAACGGAGTATCTCCCGGCCACAGCCTTCGAGACCTCAGGAACGATGTCGGATACGCAATCCAGGAGACCCTTCTCCGCGAGTATCCTTGCGTGGTTCTGGCCCATGGAGCCCACGCCGATGACCCCTACGCGCATGCCAGTGCAATGCGCCTTGCCGGTAATAATCCTTCGGGGAGGGAATCGTGAAAGGCTTATTACCGAAGCATCCCATTCACGGACGGTAAGAGAATGAAGAAGAAGCTGATGGACATTCTAGCGTGCCCTGTCTGCAAGACGCACCCGCTCGAGCTCACGGTAAAGCGAGAGGACGACAAGGAAGTTCTGGAGGGCGCGATCAGATGCCCGAAGTGCAATGTGGACTATCCCATCGAGGACGGCATACCGAACATGCTGCCGCCCGATAAGTGAGACTCTCACGCCTTCCTAATAGAGGACTGCGACTCGAGCACCCACTTCAACAATTCCACGCTCTGGCTGGCGTAGTCATCGAGTTCTTTTTCGATAGCTTCTTTCTCAGAGTCTCTGCGGACCAACCCGTCCGGTATCTCATACTCGAGAGAATAGGTTATCAGCACTTTGTCTGGCAGCTGAGAGAAGTCCCAAGAAAGCTTCGATCTGATACCACGAGTCGCCCTGAACATGATCCGCTTATTCTTGGTGAACTCCACCAAGTCCAGAGTAGACACGATCTCAGTCTTCGATATCACCATTACGGTCTCGAGAGATGTGCCAGGACCGTACGCGACCATGCTGACGGGTTTGATGTCCACGAACATGGGCATGAAATTCTTGAAATTGCTCCAGTCAGCAACGTACTCGAAAGCTTCCTCTATTGTGCATACTACGGGGATATTGCGCTTCGAGACAGGCATCGGGGACCAGTATGCGTACGATTTGAAGGTATTTATCAATTCTTCTGAACGTGACAGAAAATGTCACGTTCCTGCTCGTAGCACAAAAAGGTACGTCGCCAGACGGCAACTGCAACAGATTGATATGTCACGTGCGCCGTCCCAGATGAGCTGAACAGAGTGGTGATGCCCATTGGTGAGCCAGGTTAAGGTGCTCGTAGCCGACGAGATCTCGAAGAGCGGCGTTGAGATGCTGAAGGCGCAGGGGTATAAGGTCGATGTCAGGACCGGACTCAAAGAGGATGAGCTGGCCAAGATCATCAAGGACTACGATGTTCTGCTGGTCAGGAGCGCCACAAAGGCCACGCGAAAGATCATTGATGCCTCCAGGCTGAAGGTCATTGGCAGGGCCGGGATCGGCGTGGACAACATCGATGTTGACGCAGCGACCGAGAGAGGAGTGCTCGTCATGAACGCGCCGTCAGGGAACGTCATATCCACGGCGGAGCTGACGGTCGGTCTGATATTCGCACTAGCCCGAAGGATCGCCCAAGCGGACGCCTCCATGAAGAAGGGCGAGTGGAAGCGAAAGGAGATGAAGGGCGTCCAGGTGCAGGGCAAGACCCTTGGAATCATCGGCCTCGGCAGGGTAGGTCAGGAAGTCGCAAAGAAGGCCCAGACACTGGGCATGATTGTCATCGCTTACGACCCCTTGGTGTCTCCTGAGGTCGGCGCGAAGCTACATGTGAGACTGCTCACACTAGACAGGCTGCTTCAGGATTCGGATTTCATCACACTCCACACACCTCTGACGCCTCAGACGAAGGACATGATAGGGAAGAACGAGCTCGGCATGATGAAGAAGACCGCGATGCTGATCAACTGCGCAAGGGGCGGGGTCGTCAACGAGGATGCGCTCGCGGAAGCGCTTGCCCAGAACAAGATCGCGGCCGCCGCGCTGGACGTGTACGCCAACGAACCGCCGACCGGTTCGAAGCTGCTCACACTGCCGAACATCGTGCTCACACCGCACTTGGGAGCGACCACGAACGAGGCACAGGAGGAGGTTGGCTCGGAGATCGCGGAACAGGTCATAGCTTACTTGAAGGACAGCGTTCTGAAGAACGCGGTCAACCTGCCAGCGAGGCTGGATCCTGAGCTAGTGCCATACATGCCCCTGGCCGAGAAGCTGGGCACTTTCGCATCACAGCTCGGGAAGTGCAGCGCAGGCAGGATCGAGATCCTCTGCATGGGCAACCTGGCAAGGAAGGATATCAGGATCGTCTCGGCCAGTGTAATCACAGGTCTGCTGAAACCCCTGTCTGAGGAGTTCAATGTCAACTACATCAACGCGTTCGCGATGGCGAAGGCCCGCGGGATCGACATCGTCTCGTCCACATCGGAAGAGGCCGGAAGGTTCGGCAACCTGATACGCGTCTCGCTCCAGACGAACGGGGACAAGGTCTCGACCGCAGGCACCCTTACCGCTGACAGAGGTGCTAGGATAGTCGAGGTGAACGGCAGCCCCGTGGACATAGTCCCGGAAGGGTACTTCCTGCTCATCGAGCATATGGACAAGCCAGGGATGATCGGCAAGGTGGGGTCCATACTCGGGGACAACGACGTCAACATAGCGAGCATGGAGGTCGCGCGGGCTCAGGCTAGGGGACCGGCGACGATGATCCTCGAGCTCGACGAAGAGCTCAAGACCGAGGTTCTGAGGAAGGTCCGACAGATAACGGATCTCAAGTCCGCCATAGCAATCAAGCTTTAGAGCATCAGGCCAATTCGGTTTCAGCGAGTGAGTCAAACGAAGCTGGGCATACCGTGACGATCCGCATAGATATCCGGGACGCGACCGTGGACGACCTCGGTTCAGTGGTCAACCTATGGGGTATGCTTGCCAGGCATCACGAGGAGATCTCAAACGACTTCACACTGGCCTGGAACGGCAAGAGGAAATGGACTAGATACCTCGAGGACAAGTTCCAGGAGATCAGCACAAAGCTCATCGTCGCCGAGGAGGACGGCAAGGTCGTCGGGTTCATGCTCTGTCTCCTATCCCCGAACACCCCTGTCTTCAAGGAGAGGAAGATCGGTGTGATATCCGATGTCTTCGTGCTCGAGGAGAGGCGACGGAAGGGCGTCGCGAAGAAGATGCTGGACGTCGCCATCAAATGGTTCAAGAAGAACAAGGTGAGGTCGGTCCGGCTCGGCGTTGCCAATGACAATCTAGAAGCAAGGGCAGCTTGGCGCCAAGTGGGGTTCGTGCCGTACATGATCTACAAGCGCCTTGACCTCGACACACTGGAGAAGGAACCGCGCGTCAAGGCGAAGAGAAGGAAGATTGTCAAACAGAGGAAACTCGAGAAGAGAAGAGGTTTGTAGCCGTCCACGGGATCAGGCGAGTGCCTTCTTGATCCGCTCCATGCCGTCCTGTATGTTCTTCTTGTTCGTGGCATAGGAGATCCTGAGATGCTTCTCCCCTGCTGACCCGAATGACGCGCCTCCCGTGAGCGCCACCTCCGCTTGGTCCATCAGGAACAGTGCAAGCTCCTCGGAGTTCCTCGGGTCCTCGTACTTGGGGAATACGTAGAACGCGCCCTTCGGTGAGGCGCAACTGAACGAAGGGATCTCCTTGATGAGCTTCATGATGAGGTCCCTGCGCTCCCGGAACTCGTTCACCATCATCTTGACAGGCTCCTGGGTGCCGGTGATGGCAGCGAGCGCTCCGTATTGGGCGAACGAAACCGCGTGGGTTATGGAATGCTGCTGGATCTTGTTGATGCCTTTGAAGAGCGGTTTGGGGGCTATGAGCCAGCCCATCCTCCAGCCCGTCATGGCGTAGGTCTTGGAGAACCCGCTTATCGTTATCGTCCTGTCCATCATGCCGGGCTCGGCGCCTATCGAGTAGTGCTTCATCCCGTCGAACACGATCTTCTCGTAGACCTCATCGGAGAGCACGAGAAGGTTGTGATCCTTGGCGAGGTCGGCCAATCCCTTGATGTCATCATGCGTCTCGACCGCTCCGCACGGGTTGGAAGGCGAGTTGAACAGAATCATCTTCGTCTTCGGCGTGATGAGCTCGGCGACATCTTCCGGGACGACCCTGAACTCGTCCTCGTCCTTTGTCACGACGGGCACGGTCTTTCCCCCAGCTAGCTGAACGCAGGGGTCGTAGGTCACCCATGCGGGGTTCGGCATGATGACTTCATCCCCCTCGTTGATGGTCGCCATGATTGTCTCGAAGATTGCCTGCTTCGTCGGGGTGATCAGAACATTGGACGAATCGCACGGAATGTTGTTCTCGGACTTTGCCCTCTGAGCAATGGCCTCTCTGAGCTCGGGCAGCCCGGGGGCGTCCAGATACCTCGTCTTACCGTCATCGAGGGCCTTCTTCGCGGCCTCTACGATGTGCTTCGGGGTGTCGAAGTCCGGCTCACCGACAGTGAAGGAGATGATCTTCTTGCCCTCCTTCTTCTTCTGCCCGGCCAGCTCTTTCATCTTCATGGTGCCAGATTCTTGCACTCGCTTTATCCGTTCCGCGATCATCCGAGTCGCCCCACCCGTGAACGACCCGCCCAATATAAAGCATTGGTGTCCACCTTTTGTCATGCGAGGTCCTGCCAGGTCGGTCCATGAAAACGATATTATGCTCGCATGGCGTTAGAAACAAACATGGCGTTGAGGACGGGAAAACTCCCTCCAGAACTGCTCAGAAAGATGCTGAAGCACTCCGGGGCGATGGACAAAAGGGTCGTTCTCGGACCTTCGATAGGCGAGGATGCTGCTGTCGTGAGGTTGGGGAAACAGCTGCTAGTCCTGAAGACCGATCCCGTCACCTACGCCTCGGACATGATAGGCTGGTACGCGGTCAATGTCAATGCGAACGATGTCGTGACGAGGGGGGCTAGACCAGCGTGGTTCCAGGCAGTGATATTGCTCCCGGTAGGCTCGGATGAGCATCTCGTGGAGGACATCTTCAAGCAGATATCCAAGGCCGCTTCGGAACTAGGCATCGCGGTCACAGGGGGACACACCGAAGTCACGCCAGGGATCGATCATCCAATAGTCGTTGGCGACATGCATGGTGTGGTCAAAGGGGACAAGCTCGTCTCCACGAGCGGAGCAGCGATCGGGGACGCCATCGTGCTGACGAAGTGTGCTGCCATCGAGGGGACAGCGGCGATCGCCAGGGAGAAACGTGGCGAACTCCTGAAGGTCTTCGACGAGAAGTTCGTCAATAGGGCTGCGAATTATCTCTTCAAACCCGGCCTCTCGGTCGTTCTGGAGGCGATGGCCGCTCTCAAGTGCAAGGTGACGGCCATGCACGACCCTACCGAAGGGGGCGTCGCGATGGGCGTTCAGGAAATCGCAGAGGCCTCTGGCAAGTCGGTCGAGCTCTGGAAGGACGAGGTCATCGTGAGGAAGGAGACGGAGATGATCTGCAGACGGTATGGCTTGGACCCGCTCGGATTGCTCGGATCAGGGGCTCTGCTGGCAACTTTCAAACCGTCCAATGCGGAGAAGTACGTGACTGAGATCCACAAACTTGGGATCGACGCTGCGGTTGTGGGCAAGGTCATCGCAGGCAGGGGAAGATCGAAAACGATCTCCGACGGGAAGACTACTCCTCTTTCTTTTTCGGAGCGCGACGAGATTTTGAAGGTTTTTTCTCCTTGACCTCGCCGATCCTTGCAGAGAAATCGATTCCGCAGAGCACTTTCGATGTGACTGTCCACACCTTCTGAAGCCTTGGCCCCAGCGACACCTTCGAATGCTTGAACTTGTTGAGATCGGACCTGTAATCGCCCCTGGAGAATCCGCCTATGATGACCACGACCCGCTCGCCCTTCACGGACGCGAACTTCTCAGGTAGAGGCACCTGCTCGCCGCCCGGGTCCATCACTATCACCTCATCTGGCTTGAGAGCGTTCACAAGCGTCTCGAGCGGGACGCCGTCCCTGAGCTCCAGCAACGCGTTCTGCCTGGACGGGACCACATGCTGTTCGTACAGCGACTCTATCAAACCGACGAACCTGGGGTAATGAGGCGGGAGCCTCGTCTCTGGGTTGACCGCAATCACATCGTTGTTCCTCGTGTGGACGAACGCTCTCAACTTCCCCGCGGCGGTGAGATCGGAGTCGATGCACATCATCAGGAAGAAATGCACGATGTCTGGCCGGCCGCGCCTCTCCGAGTCCGTGAGCTTTCCAAATGCCGGATGATGGTGCGATGCGTCCAGAAGTATCTTCTCCGGGGCCTTCCCACGAGCGCGCGCGTTGTTGAGTATGCATCGTTCGTTGACTATCTCCTTGGGCACGAGCTCGATCTCTGAATCGGCGAGTATGAACGAATATTGCGTCAAGTGAGTATCTCTCCCAACTGGTTGTGTTCCTTGGCGTACTTGATCTCCTGGGCGATCCGCCTGCCGGTGGACACGCCAGGCTCTAGCAGGTCCGAGTACGGCGAGCCGGAAATGAACGGGTTCGTCCCGGCCACTATCCTAGACGATATCTCGAAGACCTTGACATTCAGGTTGTCGGTGACGATGCATTCGAGGCAGAACGGACCCATCATCCCGCCGAACAAGACCAGGGACCTCTCGACGACTCGCTCTCCCATGTCGAGCAGTTTCGGAAGGAGCGACTCCCTGACCACGACCGGGACGTTCCCCGTGACAACGAATGTGGGGAAGTGGCCGAGCTTCTTGAGCTCCTCCTGCGCGCCCAGCTTGTACATCTCATCGACGTTGGACTCGTCCCGCCTATCGATGCTGAGGAGCTCGAGCACTCCCTTGCTCATCTTGTACCCTTCTGTCCTGATGGGCGAGTAGAAGTAGTGGATGTAGTACCTCGTGCCCAGGATGTATTCCTGGATGGAGAACTTCTGAGAGTGGTCTATTCCCAGCTTGAAGTCCGGGTAGTCCTTCGCGATGAAGAACCCCCGCCCGCCCTTCGCGCCGTCGTACTTCACCAGGACCGGGCGGTCAATCAGCTTCGGGTCATCGATCTTATGAGGCATCTCGAGCCCGGCAGATACGAGCCAGTTGCGCTCCTTGTCCCTGTCGCTCTCCCAGTCGAGCACATGCCTGTTGCCGAACGTCGGCACTTCGAGCTCAACGAAGTTCTTCGGCGACATGTACTCTACGAACGACCCGTGAGGTACGAGTATGACATTCTTCTCGACCAGCTCGTCTGCCTTCTCGAGCAGTTGCGAGTATGAATCGACATAGAAGAACTCGTCGGGCTTGCCGCGAGGAAAGGCGTCGTAGAACTTCGTCTTCTGGCCAACAGCGATGCCCATCGTCTTAAGGCCTTCCTTCCGAGCACCGTCGAATATCTGAAGCGATGTATGTGAACACGCAGTCGCCACGACTAGGTTGTCTTTGTCGTAGCCTTCGATGATGCGGTCAATCTTGTCTTTTGAGACCATTACGGCTCATATTAGGTTGTCTGATTTAAAGATTCCCACGCTTGTCAGATTGCATGCTGCTGGTCAGTGGCCCACGTCCAGACGGGAAAGGGATAAGCACTTGCTTCACGCTCCGGTAGTGTGTGAGAGAAGCCAAGAGCGTCAAGATAGGACTTCTGGGAGGAGTCCATTTCCTCCTGACGTACAAGTGCATCTTCGAATGCGACCACTGCTTCGTTTGGGGGAGCCCGTCCGCATCCGGGACTTTCAGCACTCGTCAGATAGAGGACGTGCTGAGGCAGGCATCAGAGATCCCGTCAGTCAAGCGGGTGTACTTCGAAGGGGGAGAACCGTTCCTGTTCTACCCCGTTTTGGTCAAGGGCGTCGAGACGGCCAGGAGGATGGGGTTCGAGGTAGGCATAGTCTCCAATGCGTACTGGGCAACGAACAGGGAAGATGCGACGTCTTGGTTAGAGCCCTTGGCCAGACTCGGATTAGCCGACCTGAGCATGAGCACGGACGAGTATCATGGGGACAAGGAGGAGGCTGAGAACGTCCAGAGGGCCCTTGAGGCCGCTAAGGAACTCGGGATGGCCGTTGGAGTGATGGAGGTGGAGGGCATCGAGTCCTATTCGTGCGAGGCTCCCAAGAAGGAGGACAAAGGCGAGCTGATGTTCAGGGGCAGGGCGGTTAAGGAACTCTCTGGCAAGGCCAAGAAGAAGCCTTGGAGATCATTCTCGACTTGTCCCGAGGAACCTCCGACCCTCGGTCGGGTCCATGTTGATGTTTTCGGAAACGTCATGTTCTGCCAGGGGATCACGATAGGCAATCTGTGGGAGAAACCGCTGAAGAATATCATGGCTGACCTGGACCCGGAGAAGCATCCAATCATTGGTCCTCTCATGAGAGGAGGGCCAGCACAGCTCGCCAAGGAGCTTGGCATGAAGCCTCGACGTGGATACGCCGACGCCTGCCACCTATGTTATGAACTCAGATGCAGAACAAGGGACGCCGGGAGACTAGGAGATGTGCTGACGCCGGACCAGATGTACGGTGTCAGCGAGAGCCGCGTGAACTGATCGTGTTCTTCCGCCTCTCCGCGGTCGTGAACGGACAGACCATCTGGCACACCCTACACATGACGTATGTGTTCGGAGTCAGCCTTGGCTCGAACCTCTTCCTAAGTGCGCTCATCTTCTCCTGTGAAAGGGATCCTCCTCCGCGTCCTACCAGACATCTGTACGAATCCAGCACATACGGCTTCAATGCCTTCGCCGGACACGCCTTGACGCACCTCTGGCACTTGCCGCAGAGATCCTTGTTCAGTGGCTTGTCGAACGGCAGCTCCGCGTCCGTGACCACGCCCTCCAGCCTCAGCCAGAGCCCGTGCTTCGGTGAAAGCACGACCGAGTTCTTCCCGTACACGCCCAATCCAGCTAGGATCGCGAGGCGCTTCAAAGGGACCAGGTCTGGGAGAGGGTTGGCGCGGAAGCCCTGGTTGCGTAGTATCTGGAGAACATCCCGCCTCATGTGCGTCAGGGGGAAGTACCCCGGGTACAACTCCCCCTCCTCGGGCCGCTCGACCACAAGCTCGTCGGCATCGTCGACCGACCGAAGCCCGAAGATGACGACGCTCCTAGCTTCCGGCATCTTCGACCGTATCTTCATAGACCAGCGGTCCACAGTCGATCCTATCTTGATCGTCTCAAGCGCGTCCGCCTCGTCGACCGATGCTATGCCGAAGGCTACTGCGCCCCTTTTCCTGCAGGCCTCCCTGAGCCTTTCCTTCAGGTCGCTGTCATTCTTGGCCATGGTGCCCGTCCTCTGTGGGATGAAACACATTTGCTGCTATTGAACTATGGCACGGGGTCAAAGGTAGAAGGACGCGAAGATCCGTATCCCGAACAGCATCGTGGCGAACCAGGAGGCGAGGTACAGCGCACCGAAGATTTTGTGGATCCTGCCCTTGGGGGGCAGGAACATCTTCTTCTTTTTCTTGACTCTGAATCTAAAGCCCAGAATGACGGTCACTGCGCCCAGGACTGTTGCGGATACTGCCAGAAGAACGTGGGGTAACCCAATGGTCCCCGGGTAGGGAAAGGACCCGAATACCCCCAGGGCAAGGCGTTGGTACATCAGCGGTTTCATAACCAGCTCGTCCGCGAGGAAGGCGGACAGAATCATGTAGTGATGGTACCATCCTTTGTGCCTGGCCGCCAAGACGAACGCCAGTATGAGGACCGCCCCGACGACGATCTCCCCGACCATGAGGAAGGCGACTCTCGATTCCACCTGCGCTCCGAAGAGACTCACGAGGCCCATGGGACCGAATCGTCATCATCTCCTAATCAATTTTCGCGCCAATACCCAGCGGGCCCACACGACGAGCTGTCAGATGTTGCGTCAAGGATTATATCATGGTACTGAATCCGAGTCTGCAGTCGATCCGAGAGGTCCGCCTCGATGAGCGCATCCAACGAGCAGAAGAAGAAGCGAATCAAGAGACGCATTTTTGCGGGGATCAGCACCAACGTCCTCGTGCTGGGCATCGTGAGCCTGCTGACGGACATGAGCAGCGAGATGATTTATCCGATACTCCCATTGTTCCTGACGGCCATAGGCGCGACCGGGCTCGTGATCGGGCTCATCGAAGGAGCGTCTGAGACCACCGCCTCTCTGATCAAAGTCATCTCCGGCTGGTACTCGGACCGATACAGGCGCAGGAAACCGTTCATCCTAGGGGGCTACGGCGCGAGCACGGCCGTCAAGCCGTTGCTCTACCTCGCCACATCGCCTTGGCATGTCTTCGGCCTCAGGGTCGCAGAACGAGTTGGAAAAGGCATAAGGAGCGCACCCAGAGACGCGCTCATAGCCGACTCGACGGACCAGGGGTATTGGGGGAGGGCGTTCGGGTTCCATAAGGCGATGGATTCAACAGGCGCCGTCCTCGGACCGATCCTCATCCTGCCCGTCCTGCTAGCTGCGAGCACGGTGACTGAGGGAACCTACAGGCTCATATTCCTCCTTTCCACCATACCAGCGTTACTGGCGGTCGTCGTCATCCTGGTATTCGTGAGGGACAAGGAGGCCAAATCGACCCGAAAACTAGGAGAGTTCTTCAAGGAGATGGGGCGCCTGGGACGACCGTTCTATCTCCTCATGGCGGTCGTCATGGTGTTCTACATCGGGGAGATCAGCTACGCCTTCTTCATCCTCAGAGCGTATGACGAGGGGTTCACGATCGGTGCGTTTTCAGAGACCGCGTCCACCACGATCCTGTACATCCTGTACAACGTTGTGTTCGTATTGGTGGCCGTTCCCGCAGGGGACCTCTCGGACAAGGTAGGCAGAAAACCCGTCATAGCGTTCTCATTCAGCCTCTTCGCCATCACGAGCGCCATCATGGCCTCCGCGGACGCCCTCTGGCTGCTCGCCCTCGGATTTGTGATGTTCGGCGTTTACAAGGGCTCGTCAGAAGGGGTTTTCAAGGCCTATGTCACTGACATCGTCCCCAGCAACCTAAGGGGGACCGCACTAGGGGCGTTCCACACGTCCGTCGGCCTTGTGATGCTTCCGGGCGGCATCGTCGCAGGACTCCTTTGGGATTCTGTTGGCCATTGGGCGACATTCGCTTACGGCTTTGCCACGTCTCTCGTCGCCCTGACCCTGCTTATCGTCCTGCGAGTGAGAAAGGCTGAAATCACCCCGGTCTGACCGTCGCCAAGATCTTCTTGAATGCGATGGTGGTCGTGTCTCTGTAGAGCCACAGGACTATCAGCAACCAGTAGGCCACGTAACCAATCACCTGAGAAAGCGATGGGCTTCCGACATAGCCGACCAAGGCCGCGAGTATCTTTCCGGCCCCGCTCTGGTCGCTTATGATACCATTTGTGTCCCACACGCTCTGGACAATGGGGGCGATGACTCCCGCCTCGCCGAACTCCCCTATACCCCGTGCGACAAGTCCGGCCGCGAAGAGGATCAAGAAGAATCCCGTGACGTTGAAGAACGTCCTGAGGTCGAGCCTGACGGAGTACTTCATAATCCCCACGCCCATCAACAGTGCTAGCCCCAATCCGAGCCCTCCGCCGATCAGTGTCTGGATGCCGCTGGATGAGAATGATGCAGAGCCAAGGAACAGGACGATCTCTATGCCCTCCCTCAGGATGCTGATGAAAGCCAGGGAGGCCAGGCCGTAGGACTGCCTGCTTGTGAGCGCAAAGCCCACCTTCTGCTTGAGATCCTCCGAGTATGCCTTGCTGTTGTTCCTCATCCACAGGATCATGGTCGTGAGGATCGCGGCTGCGAGCAACATGGCAGTGCCCTCGAAGAGCTGTTCGTATCTACCCTCGAATTCGACTGCTAGAGCAAGGAATAGGGCAGCGGTACCGATGCTGGCGAGGACCCCCAATCCGATGCCGGCGTATACGGGACGCAAGAGAGAATCCGCACCCACCTTCTTCAGATAACCTAGTATTATGGCCACAATGAGTGCAGCCTCTATGCCTTCCCTGAGCGCGATGACAAAGCTTGCTATCGTCCTTACCAGCTCCTTGTGGAGCAACCTAGGCTTTAGGTGTACCTAAATATAGCGCCTAACAGAGACAAAGCTGAACGGACCGACGGATGACGAGTGAATAGGGGCTACCCTCCTGTCATCTTCTCCTGCTGGCCACCACGATCCCGATGAAGACGACGAGCATCCCAAGCGACACGAACACGAGGCTGGAGAACTCAGGTATGGCAGGATCGACCACCGTTATCACTCCCCACATGCCCGACTGGGCCTCGTGGGGTCTGCAGTGATAACCGTAAATGCCTGGGGTGTTCAGCGTCAGAGATCCTGTCCCACCCGCCGGGATGGATACTTCGGTCCAAGCTGCTGGCGTGTCATTACTGGTGATTGTATGCAGTAGACCGTCGCTGTTGTTCCACTGGATCGTCTGACCCATGTAGATGGTGATTTCATGTGGTATGAACGTGAATCCTGCGATGCTGACATACGCGTCGGCAGCGCTCACTTCTGGCAGAAGCGGGGTGACCAGAGCCGCGCCCATCATCAACGCTAGTGACCCCACTATGACAAGCCCAACGACACTTCTCCTGAATGCCCCATGTTTTGAACGCATGTTCCTCCTCCTACTCGATTACGCTAGCGTGTCAATCGGTTGCACGGACAGCGAAGACTTAACGCTGTTGCCTAACCTGTGCAGAACTATTTCAAGGATAGGTTCTTGAACGGATTGCCGATATCCCACTGCTGGCAAGGGGTTGGTTTTCGCGAAGATATCGAAAAAGACCGCTTATGGCCTAATGGCGCTCGCAGCCGTGATGTGGGCGACATCTGGAACCTTCACCGTGCTCGCAATCGATGCGGGCGTGGAAGTGATGCAGGTCACGGTGTTCACGACCGTGATCACTGCGATCATACTCGTTCCCCTGATAGCCGCCTTCGACCGCAAATCACTTATCATAAAGGCAAAGGACTTCCTTCCGTTCCTTGCATTCAGCATAATCACTGGGACGTTCTTCACCATAGCTTGGTTCATGTGCGTGGACATGACCTCGGTTGCTACGGCCGTCATACTCCTGTACGCCTATCCCAGCATAGTGACGGTCGCGTCGATATTCCTGCTCAAGGAGAAATTGTCGCCACAGAAGGCGCTCGCCCTTCCTCTCACATTCGTAGGGGCCGTGCTTGTGGCAGGCGCCCAGGAATTCGAGGAAGGGCTTTCCTTCGACCTGGTGGGCATCGCCCTTGGAATCTACGCGGCATTCGGAGCTGCAGTCTATTACATCTGGGGCAAGAAGTTCCTGGGAAAGTACTCAGCGAACACAGTGATTCTGTACATGACGATGCTTTCGATTCCCGGTCTGGTGATAATCGCCAATCCATTTGAACTGTTGCAGAACGCCATCTCGACTGAGGGCTGGCTGTACATCATCGCCCTCAGCCTCTTCCCAGGAACGATCGGTTTCGTGGTCTCGATGGTTGCCTTGAACCACATCGAGGCAAGCAAGGCGAGTATCGTGGCAAGCATCGAACCGGTCGCTGCCGTCGTAATTGCGTTCGCCATCCTCCTCGAGGCGGTGAACGGACTACAGATCATCGGGGTCGTCCTGGTATTCGCGGGAGTGATCCTTCTCAGGATGACTTGGGGCAAGAAGGGCGCTGGGACTACTCCCGAAGATATCCCAGTCATCCTCGAGAAATGACGAGTGTTCGGACATATGAGCGCAGACCGATGTGTTGCTCGAGCGCACGTCGGAGCGCGGAACTGGTCGCGCGAGAACAACGAGGAGTAAAGAGCATATACCGTCCTGGCCCATCACCAGAGACAACATGATGATAGAGCGTGCGCCAAGCGGCATCCCTGGTCTCGACGTTCTCTTCCAGGGAGGCTTTCCGACCAACTCCACGATCGCTCTCAGAGCCGAACCTTCGAACCCCACCGAATACTTCCAGCAGCAGTTCATCGCCGAGGGTTTGAAGCACGGGTCCCCGGCAGTCTATTGCTGCCTGTCTAGGCCTGCAGCCAACGTCATCAGGAGCTTCAAGCACCAGGGCTTCGACATCCTCGAACAGGTCGCGAACGACCAACTCGTGTTCCTCGACTGCTACTCGATGCACAAGAACAACTCAACGATGGGAGTGGACCCGGCGATCCAGAAGAAGATCATCTCCGTCACCGAGGTGGACGATGAGAAGATGATGCAGGACGGCCTCGCCTCCGCAGTGGAGAGGATCCCGAACTTGAAGGGGCTGCGCGCCGTCTGCGAGAGCGTCCCGGGGACGCTGACGAGCAGGAGCGCGGTCGACGTGATGAGATGGGGAAGGAGAGCGTTCGGGGACCTGAGGGCTTTCGAGACACTGGCGCTGCATACGTTCCCGCTGGGAGTCCGCGAGGAGCTGTTCGCGCTCATGGCCCATGACTTCGACGGCGTCGTAGAGATAAGAGTGGAGCGAACGACGGAGCATGTGAGATACTACCTCAACATCCAGAAGATGCGAATGACCGAGGTCCCGTTGAAGATGTTCGAGCTCGAGATGGACGGCGAGATACTCTCGATCAAGACGGCAGTTCAGAAGATCACTTGAAGGAAAGTGAGCAGGTCATCCGAACCAATTGAGCCCGAGTAGCTCCACGATGGCGAATATCAGGAACGCCCTTGTTATTCCGGCAAGGAAATTCGCAATGGCAAAGTCCCTCAACTTGATAATCGTTCCTCGCTTGTTGAAGATCGAGAAGAGATAGAGCGGTATCGTGTCGACCATGCCAGGGATGGACATGATGATGTACATCGCGAAGATGCCGTATCTGCCGACGAATGCCTCGCTCTTGACGAGGAGCCAATTGAACCACCTCCACCTGGAGAATTTCTCGACAGCACCCTCGACCCTTGCCCCGATGTAGAACACGGCGACTGCGCCTGTGCCTTTGCCAAGGCCCATGACCAGTGCTTTGATCGGGAAGAATATGCTTGGGTTCCAAATGAGGGCGATTTCGATGGGTATCGGAAGGAAGATGGCCGCAGCGACGCAGAACAGGAAGAAGATCAGAAGGTACGTGGCGGGGTCCGCCTGATTGGACATCAGGTAGTCCATCAGCTGATCGAGTATGCCCGTCATGTCGACCTCGGCAACCTCATGTGCTTACTTCTAGGTTCGCTTGGAAGGCCACGCCGCGCGCGTGCGCGCAAGGGCCGAAAATGGGGCTAGCCAGAAAATTAGAAGACGATACGAATAAATACCAAAGGCT
>CAZTFD010000007.1:0-18168 GCA_964612225.1 uncultured Thermoplasmata archaeon
GATACTGTCCCCTCGCGCCCCCGAGCATGCCGATTGAGGCGCTCATGACGGCAACCGGTTTCCCGTCGAATGCGTTGTCTCCGTATGGTCTGGAAGCCCAGTCGATGGCGTTCTTGAGAACGCCTGATACGGAGTAGTTGTATTCAGGTGCAGCGATCAGTATCGCATCGGCCGCTCGGATCTTGGACTTGAACTCCGCGACTTTCGGCGGAGGGTCGCCCTCAAGATCCTGATTGAAGGGGGGTATCCCCTCCAGGTCGAATATGTCCAGGCTTGTATCGGCTGGCAATTGCTCTGCGGCTGCGCGCAGAAGCGCTTTGTTGTAAGACCCTTTTCTCAAGCTCCCTGCGAAACCAAGTATCGTCACTTCGCTCGCCATGTTCTCTCCTCACGGCCGATCCCAAGGATCGGCTACATTAACTGCCCATGGCCTCGATGTTATAATAGATTAAGGCCTGACTGTTGCGAGGGCATGCTGTTCTTCCCAACTAGGCGTCGGTTCACAGAAAATCCCGAAGGAAGAAGTTTACAGGAATGGCCCCTTCACGCCCGGGTCAATCCTTCTTTCCGATCATCCGGATCTTGCCCAGCAGCATCAGGACCAGTAGCACTGCCAGCACGATCACAGCGATAACGGCTGCCAGCGCGAGACCGGGCACCGCCTTCGTCAGGGCGCTAGGAGACTCGCTGACCGTCACGCTCACGACGGCAGACTTGCCGCCACAGGAAACGGTGATAGTTCCGGTGGCTCCATCGCCTGCTATCAGCGTGGCAGTCTTGGTATCCTCATGCGGCGACAGCGTCCCTATGGCATCGATTGTCGAAGAGGTCGATGAGATGGACCACGTGAATGCCAGGTTGGCCACCAGGTTACCGTACGCGTCGTACCCTCTCACCGTGAGATCCACAGAGTCGCCCGAGTCCGCAACGACCGCAGCTGGATCGACGACCAGTGTGGCGAGAGGACCCGGCACCACGGAGAGGTCCAGGCTTCCAACCGCGGACCCGTTCGCAGCCGTGACCGTCCTGGACCCGACCGACGTCCCCGCTTGATAGACGATATCCGACGTCCCGGCCATGAGCGTTATCGAACCGTTGTCGGCGCCCCAGCTGAATGTCAGACCGGCGATCTCGTTGCCATGAGCATCGTAGCCAGTTGCGCTCAGAATCACTACGCTGCCAGCCGATACGGTGACCGAGTTCCTCGAGAAGACGGCTATCCGGTCCAACGGGCCGGGGCCGATCGTCACGGACGCCTGTACGGTGAAGCCGCCAGAGGTCGCGATGACTCCCCCAGTTCCGGTGGATGTACCAGCTGTGAGCATGCCGGTGCCGTTGATCGAGCCGATGTCCCCGGAGACGCTATACTCGATCGTCAGGCCGGATACGGCGTTGCCATAGGCATCGAACCCAGACACAGCGAACTGCAGAGTTTCGTCGACAGTGAGTGCTGCCGAGGACGGGGTGATCACGAGGCTGTCAAGGGCTCCCGGGGTGACGGAGATTGGAATCTCCGTGCTAACGCTTCCGCAGCTCACATTGATGATGCCTGAGCCGACAATGGTCCCAGCCTGGAACAAAGCTTCAGAGGTCGCTCCGAGAGGGTACACCGCGCCCAGTGTGGAGGACCATGCATATGTCATCCCAGTGACCTCGTTCCCGTACACATCTTCTCCCACGACTGAGATCGTCGACATGCCGCCTGCAACAACGGCGAGGCTGCTCGGCGTGGCGGATATGTGATCCAAAGGCCCCGGTAGAACATGGATTGTAGCAATTCCCGACACAGACCCTACGGTCGCTGTGACGGTCCCCGTGCCAGAACCTGTACCCGCACTGAGCATCCCACTAGAATCGATGTCGCCTATCGTACTCGTCCAGGTCAGGCTCAGTCCAGTGATCTCGTTTCCGAGCGCGTCGTAGACTGTAGCTGTGAACTGCATCGTCGAGCCCACGGTGACCCATCCTTCGGATGGGGACACGAGTATCTCATGGACCGCGCCCGGCGGCACGACGATCTGCACTAGCGTCGAAATGTTCCCGATCGAGACCTGCAGGACAGTCGTGCCAGAATACAATCCCGCAGCGAATAGTATCGACTCACCCGCATCATCTAGGAGAGTCAACGACCCTGTCCCTGAAACAACAGTCCAAGTAAATGTTTGGTCCTCGATGACCCCGCCATACCTGTTCTCCGCGACGACATCGAACATCGCGTAGCCGCCGATGGGGACGACTGCGCTCTCTGGAGTCGCCTCGATGCTCGCGACCGCGTCCCAGCCTGCAAACCCATATGCGGAAAGCATGCCCCAGCTATCGATGACATAGAGCACGCCATCCGCCAAAGCCATGCCGCTGTAAATCGGGTGCTCGGACACCATGACAAAGTCGATCAGGTCGCCTGTGGTTGCATCAAAGATCGAGAGATATCCATTGCCGGAGACCTGGAAAACGTTTCCATTGTTCAGGATAGCCGGACTGTGGGTCTGATACGACATGTAATCGTACCATAGTTCCCCTCCTGTGTCCGCATCCAGCGCGTGCATGATGCCATATAGATCGGCTATGAAGACCACGCCGTCGCCATACGCGAGGGCGGAAAGGCCGAATGCGTAATACGTGTCACTGGACCACAGAGCAGTCCCGGTCGCGGAATCGATCGCGTAGACACCCCCCGAATAGCCGGCAATGAAGATCCTGCCGTCTCCCCCGCTGGGCGCGCCGTATAAGTATGATGGATAGGTCAGGTTCCAGAGATGGTTGCCATCCAGATCAAGCGCGGTGACGTATCCCACACTCCCGACTGTATTACTGATCACGAGCATGTTGTCGATGATGCTCGGACCGGCATAGATGGAGTAGGTAGAGTCCGAGACCGCGTACTCCCACTGCTCCTCGCCGGTGTCGGCATCCAGCGCATACACCGTGCCTGAGTGAGTGCATAGATAGACCACGCCTGCTCTTGTCACAGGAGTCCCATAGTCCATGTAGTCATCCGTCTGGAATGTCCAAACCACAGCGCCTGTCTCGGCATCCAATGCGCTGAACGAGGGCTCCATCGTATCGACGTCCGCGTAGCCCACGAACACCTTTCCCTCTGAATAAGTTGGGACGCTTGTCGTCTGCCATAACGACCCGATATGGGCAGCCCACATCTCTTCACCGCTCCCGCCATCTACCGCCATTACGTAGCCGTAGGCCGTTGTGTAGTACACCACTCCGCCAGCGAAGATTGGCGACACATACGAGGAGCTTCCGCCCCGTCCTCCGTACGTCCACATCTTGCTCAATGGTAGGTCGTGCGGTTGAGGTGCGCTCCCCTTTCTAGCCGGATCGTGCTGGTAAGTCGGCCATTCGAGCGAATCCGGACCTGGGACTTCGAGCCTGAACCTAGCAGATGCCGTCTTGTCCGTGTCGACCGTGGATGTCCCTCGGAGAGTCACTGAGGCATATGAATCAAGTGGAGTGCTCTCGGGAACCGAGACCGCCACCACAATAGGGTGCGACACGAGTCCAGCAAGGACACCGGTGTCCGGCACGCCGTCCCAATCGTTGTCTACCAGGGGTGAGACCCCGTCCGATTCGTAGAGCGCGACCGGCCATGGCAGGGTCGACGTGAAGGTCAGGTCGATCACGTCCAGGGCGGCCCCAGTGTTCGTCACATTCGTTGAGAAGTACTCCGTGCTGCCAGGAGGGGACGTCCTGTATCCGCCTGGGCTAATCGTCACTCCAGGCGGCGGGATTATTGTAGTTAGTGTCACTGTTGCTGAGACATTTGCGTCATTGCTAGACGTGAACGTCAGGAGAGAGGTCTCCTGATCCCCAGGGACGACACCAGCGGGGACCGAGACCTTCACTACTATGTGAGTCTCATTCTCGTATCCGAGCGGCCCGGTATCCGGGACCCCGTCGCCATCCGTGTCGGGCAAGGGGGTCGTACCGTCTGAGCAGAACAGGGCGATGGGCCATCCCATCGGACCCTGGCTGAGAGTCGCGTCGAATGCGTCCGGGCCTGAGGTTCCGACATTCTTCACGGTGACTGTGAATGCCACCGTCGAATCCGGCACAGCGCTCATCTCCTGGAGCTGGGGTTCCACCTCGACCCCCACTGGGAGCTTGCCTTTGAAGGCATACATATGACCGTCCCAATCCTGTACCCATACCCAACCGTTGGACACAGCCGGGCTTGATGTCGATCCGTAGGCCAGCTGCTCGGAATCAACTATTGAACCGCTGGATGCGCTAAGTGTATACAATAATCCATTCGTTGCAGTTCCGAAAACGTATCCATTCGCATAAGCAACGGAACTCTCGACGTGCGCTGGAATGCGGACCGACCAGATCGTGGATCCACTCCTTGGGTCGAGGGCGTAGAAGTATCCGTCGCTGTAATTGTAAATATCAGTAGCCCCGTAGAAGATGGCTGAGTCGCCGTATGCCGGGGTTGACAGCCAGACCGACCCAACACTGCGCTGCCACACGACCTCTCCGCTGAGGCTGTCCAAGGCGTACATCGAACCTGCGTTAGTACCGATGTACACTATTCCATCAGCGCACATCGGGGCGGAGACCGCCATTCCGTCGAGTGGGCTGGACCAAAGAAGCTCACCCTCGAACTCATCAAGGGCGAACGCGTAGCCATCGGCAGTGCCAAAGTACACCGCGCCTCCGCTTATCGCCACTCCGCTGGGCCAGTAATTGTTTGACTCGTACCTCCAGACCTCGGCGCCATTGTCCGCGTCAACTGCGAACACCTCGCCATCCCATGCGCAACCGAACACGAGCCCGGCAGAGACTGCGACCGGCGTTCGGGCGTTCAGGTCCATACCCCTCTCCGGGCCGAAGGACCATATCGTGGCCCCGGTCGTCTCGTCCAGAGCGTACATGTATCCTCCGCCGTATCCGTAGGAGATGGTGTAGACGATCCCGTCCTCGGCTGCCGGTGTGCCCGTGTAGAAGTAATCGTCTCCAAGGAGTCTCGACCAGAGCAGCCCGCCTGTATACGGGTCGTGAGCACGTATCAAGCCGTCCATCGTGGTCGAAAACAGTATCCCGTCAGCGAGCACAGGACCTGACCAATCACTCTCCAAGTACGGCGCAGAGACCCACACCTGATCCAAAGGCGGTGTGGTCAGGCTCGGTGAAGCTCCCTGACGCTGGTTGCCGTTATGGAACGTCGGCCAGTCGATGTTCGGAGGGCTAGGCAGTTCCAGGACAACCAAGTTCGTGTCGTTCGCATCGACGTCCAGCGAGGAAGTTCCAGTGACCGTGGTTATCTCGAGCATGCCTGGCAAAGCCGCAGACGACACCTCGACTCTCACGCCGATCGTCACATGGTCGAACGGAGGTATCGGGCCCGTATCCTGCAGGCCGTCCGAGTCCGTATCCGGCAAAGGCGTGACGCCGTCCTGAGAGAGTATTGAGAGATTCCAGTCGTTCAGGGACAGGGCAGTAATGTCGATGGTGTCAGTGAATGCTCCGGTATTAGTCACGTTCATCCAGGCGGTTCTGACATCGCCGGGACTTACCTGGAAGTATGACCTCGGTCCGATGTCGACACCCGGCGGAGGCACGATGCTTATGATAATCGCTTGTCTGTCGACCGACACATCAATGCTAGACCTGAAACTCACGATCGCAAGCTCCATGTCGTCAACGCTTGCGCTCCCGGGCACGGTGACTCGGACGACTACACTTACCGGGGTGCCTTTGCTGATTGGGCCAGTGTCCGGAACCGAATCGCCGTCCGTGTCAGGAAGGACGGTTACGCCGTCGGCCTTGAACAGCTCTGTGGCCCAACTCTGGGCGCCAGGAGTAACGAATGCGTCGAAGGTGTCCGCCCCCGAGGAGCCAGTGTTGGTCACGTCGATCGTGTAGTCCACTACTGATGACGGAGTCACATCCTTGGTCTGAGAGGTCGGGCGGACTATCAGCCCCACGGGAATCTGGCCCATGAAGGCGTGAATCGCCCCGTAGTAGTCCTCAATCCACACCCAGCCTTCGGACACGGATGGACTGGAGGAGATTCCATAGTCGCTAATACGCTCACTATCGGCCACCGTTCCGTCCAATGCATCAATCACGTACAGGTATCCTTCGAACATGCCCACGTAGATGAAACCGTTCGCATAAGCGAGCGAACCGTAGCTGGTATAGCTGAGAGACACGCTCCAAAGGAGCGATCCGTCAAAGGCGTCGACAGCGTAGCACATGCCGGACTCGGTAGAGAAGAATAGCGTCGATCCGTCAAAGGCCGGCGTGGAGTAGAAGAACGCCTCGAAGCCCCCGACCTGCCAGACGACATCTCCGGACCACTCGTCTAGACAATATAGCGTGCCACCGTACGTGCCAACATAGACGCACCCGCCGGACACCAAAGGCGCCGAGTTGACTTGAACATCAACCGCTCGTTCCCAGACAAGGCTGCCCGTGGATGCGTCCAGGCTTATGATCCGAGGAAAGTCAACGGTACCTATGAATATCTGGCCGGCGTCGACTGCTATCCCGCCGAACGGAAGATCCCCTGTCTGATAGATCCATTCCATCGCACCGGTGGTGGCGTTCATGGCGAAGATCTCGCCTGACCATGCAGCGCCGAAAACCAAACCATACCCATCGGCCATGGCGATGCGCGCGTTGAAATCGATACCCGTTTCTGGCCCGACGGACCAGAGAATGTCCCCTGTGAGCTCATCGAGCGCGTAGACCGTACCCCCGGAGATGTTGACCGGTTCTTCGTAGAAGGTAGTGTACACGACCCCGTCGGCCACCGTGGGAGTGCCCGTGTACATATCCCTGTCGCCGAGCCTCGCGTCCCATATGAGGTCTCCGGAGAAGGCGTCCCTCGCGCTTATGACGCCGTCCAACGATGTCGCGAAAAGCATTCCATCGGATATGATCGGTGACGAGAACATGGAGTAGTAGGTCTCAGACGAATTCCACTGCTTATCGATCGGGGGTGAGAACAGGCCTGGCGACGCGCCCACGCGGGCATTGTTGTTGTGGAACGTCGGCCATTCGTCGCTAGATGTCGGTGCAATGGGGCTCGCGGTCGTTGTGAACTCATAGTATCCGCCGCCGTTGTCAGCAATGGCGAGATTGCCGGCCTCGTCGGTCGATTCTATTGAGAAGTAATAGGTTGCGTTCTCATTGAGTCCCCTGATCATCAACTCGTGGCTGCTGGAGAATCCGGGATCAGACCGAGATGAGTTGGGAGGAATTGAATCGCCATACCTCGTGACCGAGCTGGAGGCCTCGTCAGTGGTCCAGACAATGGTCGCACGATTGAATCTGATGTTGATGACGCCGATGCCTGATATCACCGGGGGATCGTCGTCCACATAGGCATGGTCGTAAGTCAGGCCGCTCCCGCCCAGCCCGTCATCTACGTCGTAGTACTCTGCGGTGATATTGTCTCCGTTCTGGACTTGGAGGATCACATCTCCGTTTATCGGGGCGGCGGAATTCTGCAACTGTATGACACCTGCGAACACAGCAGTGTCGGCTCCAGTTTCAGTCAGAAGCAGAGCCTCTGGTAAAGCCTCGGTCGCGCTGTACATGTTCACGGTCACCATCTCGATCGAGAGCGGGTCCGTGTTCAGGCCCAAGTCCACGGCCTGCACGATGACCGTAGCTGAGGACTTGTACACGTTCTCGTCCATGCGGACGGCACCCTTGTCAGTGGCCAGGCCGCCGGACATGACAATAGCATAGGGCTGTGGTCCCGAGGGGACATTGTACCCGGACACCGTCACAGTCCATAGACCCGCCTTGGGGTTCGTCAGGACCAGGACGCTCTCGACATTGTTCAGATGGTCGGACTCCAACAGGGCCGGGTCGGGTGTAGACTCGCCCGGATCATATCCCTGATACACATTTCCACGGTAGACGGTACCATCGGGAGCGGTGACTACGAGATTCAGGTCATTAACGAGAGCGGGAGAGGTCAAGGGCACCCCGGGATAATCCGTCCAGACAAGAGTGATCTCGACCGGCATCGATGTGTCACCGATAGCCATGCTGTAGCTCACCGAGCCACCAGTCTCGAGTCCGGCCCTGTTGTCATAGATCGATGCACCCCGGGAGTCGTTCTGGAAGAAGAGAGCATCGTCCAGCAGTATTCGGCCCCAGCCCTGGTTGTTGTTAGGGTACTCTAGCTGGCCGTTCGCGTAGGCGCCATTCCCTGTCATCTCAGCTGCGCTGTTGATCAGGGTGGCCTTCACGAGCGCGGCGGACGGGACGAACCCGTCGCCAAGTCTCTTGGTCCCCGTCGGGAAGAACCCGTCCATATAATACTGACGGATAAGCGCGACGGAACCCGCGACGGTCGGAGTCGCCATGCTAGTCCCGCTCAGCTGCCAGTAGTCGTCCTGTGTAGAGCCCGGGTCCCTGCCGCGAACGGACCATGTCCCGCTGCCCGGCGCCATAACGTCCGGCTTCACTCGGCCATCCGCGCAAGGCCCTCGGCTGCTGAAGTCCGCCACGTTCTCCAGGTACATGCCGTTCTCCGTGGCCCCGACGGCGATGACGTTCTTGGCGGCGGCAAACGGGCTGATCGAGTACAAGCTCGAGCCGTAGTTGCCTGCGGCGAAGCAGACTATGAAATCCTGGTTGTTCCAGAGGAAGTCGTCCGTCTGGTATGCCTCAGTGATGTATTGATTTCCATAGTTGCCCCAGCTGTTCGTGTGAATGTAAGAATCCCTGTCCAGAGCGGGTTGGAACAGATCGTGCATGTCATCCGGTGTACCCACGCTATAACCGTCTTGGGACAAGTCCTGGACCTGGATCTTCGCGTCGAACGCTTGTCCGTCATGCGGTCCAGCTGTCCCGTTCGAACCGCTCGGATTGCCGTCATAGATGTGCCATGTTCCATCGTCGCCAGCAACCGTCCCAGACACGTGTGATCCGTGGTTGATATCGTTGTCCGTGCTGTCTCCCGTTGCTCCGGCGGGGATGTAGTAGTCCGTGACCTTCCTGTGGCTCGCACCCGGTGTACCGTTGGTGGGGTCCCTGAAGGCGTCGTGATCGTAGTCGATCCCTGTGTCGCCTACGGTCACAGTCTGGCCGGTGCCCCAGATTCCTTGCTCGTGTATTGGGGTCGCGAAGTCAACGGTGTCTGCGCTCTGAATCACCCAGCGAGCAATGTCGTTGAAGATGTACGCATCAGTCTGCCGATCTATCCACATGACGCCAGGCTCGCGAGCGAGTTGTGTGAGTGCGCTCTTGTCGATTACTGTCCTGACCATGCCCCACGAATTGTAGGAATAGAGGATTTCCGAGCCTCCCAGCTCGGAAGCGACGCCTGCGACCTCGTCGACCCATGATTTCTCGAAGGTTGTGATCAGGACGTCGATTGTGGGGCTTGAGGTTGTCTCGGACGGTAAGGACCAGTCCTGGTAGGGACTCGAGGTCGTCTTTGCCGATGATTTGACATCAGAGGCGGACCTCGAGGAGGATGAGCCGAATGACTTGGAGAGGGAGTCGATGGAATCTCCTGAGGAGAGGGAATAGACGGTCCCAGGAACGCCGTCGATGTTTCTTTCGGCGGCTTCGGACAGCATCTGCTCGTAAGAATCCGACAGGCGCGGGCTCAGCTTGTACGCTGGTTCGAACACACCAGACCATCTGAAGCTTGGAAGCGCCTTCGCTCTTTCCAATGCATTCTCATCCGTCAATACTATGAACGCGTTGTAATTGATGTAGTAGAGAACTTGCATTCCCGTGGAACGTAAATCTTGCTTCATCTGCTGAGTGATAGGTCCGTTGAACTGGACAATGCAATATGTTTTGGCGCTGGAATCTAGAGATCCGTACGACAGCCATTCGGGCACATCGGGGGATTCCGTCAAAGGATCGAACCTGAAGTTATTCACTTGAATGTATCTGGCATAGTCATTCTCTTCTTCCCGAGCCGGTACAATCGCTGGTGCGTTGTGCGTCCCGTTGGCTGTCATGAGGGCGAATATCGGAATCGCCGATGACACCATGACAATACAGACCAACAGAGCAATTGTCCGGGTTCTCAAACCACCGCGATGAAAAGGCTCGACGTAGGCAGCCATCTCTTCCCCAAGCCAATGGAAGCCAACCGCGCTATATTAATGGATATGGAGGTAGCCCAAATGCTGGCCCGCAAATCTGTCTCCGCAAGTGGAGAAAACTTGCCAATTGCCAATGACCGCCCATATACAATGGCGAAAATAGGGTTTTAAACAAGAACAGCATGCCTTCCCCCAATGGCACAGAAGATGGATGCGTGCAGCGCATCCAAGGGTACAAAGGAGGCGGCTGGCTCGGTCAAAGGCTTCTTGATCCTTTCAAGAATCCCTTTCCTGTCACCAGGACTTGCAGCATTAGTGACGGGCGTTGTAATCGCCCTAGATGGAGGATTCCACCCTGAATGGGGGCTGGTTGGGATGTCCATCGGAGGGATGGCGCTGATCATGCTGGCGACCTACTACTTCAACGAGTACTACGACTATGAGGGCGATGTCATCAACAGGAGCTACATCGCGTTCTCGGGCGGAAGCAGAGCGCTGCCGGACAACATGGTGGACAGGCCCATCGCAAGGGTGGCGGGATTCTCGGCCGTGGCGATCCTTGCCGCGATCGCGGCGATCTACCTGATGTTCTACTTCGAGGACTATCCGCTCCTCCTGCCGCTCGCATTGTTCGGAGCGTTCTGCGGCGTATTCTATTCCCACCCCCCGTTCCAATGGGCGTACCAGGGCATCGGCGAGATAATCATCGGCGGATGCTATGGAGTACTGGCTTTGACGAGCGGATATTACCTGGTTTCAGGAGTCTTTGAGACGGACATGATCCTTGTTGCCATTCCGGCATCGTTGAGCGTCTTCTGCGTGATAGTTGCTAACGAGTTTCCGGACTACGACGCAGACAAGGCTGTGAGCAAGAAGAATCTGGTAGTGCGTCTCGGGGTGAAGAAAGGGTCCAAGGTGTATGTCGTGGCAATGCTGCTGATCTATCCCATGATGGTTGCCAGCATTCTTGTCGGAATCAGTGTGTGGATTGCAGTGGTGAGTTTACCGGTCCTCTTGTTGTCGGTTGTCGCAGTCGTGCAGACGCTCAGGGGCGGATATGCGGTTCCGAAATCACAGATGACGATCTCAGGGGCTACCCTTTTCGTGAACCTACTGTCATCACTATTGTTCATACCCGTCGTCCTGCTGTGGTGAAATCGTTTGAACGAAAAGGCGGTCAGACCCTTCTACGATCCTCCATCGCTCCTGGTGAAGCAGCTGAGGAGCGCCCTGTTGATCAGAAGACTTACGGGTTGGACCAAACTCCCCTGGTGGACGACCCAGGCCAACAAGATCTTCCAGATAGCAGCGGGCTGCCAAGGCGTGGGATGCTTCGGATACCCCGTACACCCAGTGTGGGAAGTGACGGCGAAGTGCAACTTGGAGTGCGATCACTGTCACGCTCGCGCGGGAAAAGTCGATTGCTCAGACGAGCTGACGACAGAGGAGGGAAAGACGAGAGTCATTGACCCTCTGTCACAAGTCTCGGATTTCAAGAGCTTAGTCTTCTCGGGGGGAGAACCTCTTGTCCGCGAGGATGTGTTCGAACTGATCGCGCACGCAAAGGAACGCGGATTCTATCCGATAATCGCGACCAACGCCACCCTCATCACTGCCACAGTCGCCGATCAGCTGAAGAGGGCGGGCACGCTTGGCATCGCGGCCAGCATCGACTCCACCAAGGACGAAATCCACGACTCCTTCCGCAAGAAGGCGGGGGCCCTCAAGCTGGCCAAGGAGGGTATTGCGAACGCTGCTGCCGAGGGAATGTACATTCAGATCAACATCACAGCGTCGAAGATCAACAAAGACGAGCTTCCCGACATAATCAGCTTCGCAGACGACCTGAGGGCCCATGTGATACTCCTCTACCAATTCATTCCAACAGGAAGAGGGCAAGAGAGCTCGGAGCTGGAGTTGAGCGTCGAGGAGTTTCGCGAGGAGATACTCCTCGCGGGGAGGATGCAGAAGGACATCCACCCTGTCATCGCACCGGTCGGGCTTCCGGAGTATTGGGCATTGCACAACGTCAAAAGGAATTCCGGGAGGAGGAGCAGTGTCCTGAGGGGGTGCATATGCGGTAACGGGATGTTCTATGTCAAACCGAACGGAGATGTCTGGCCCTGCGCATTTGTGCCCTTGAGCGGAGGGAACCTGAGAGAGAGAACGCCCGAGCAGATCTGGAGCGACTCTGAGCTCTTCAGGGATCTGAGGAACCGAGACAACTTGAAGGGAATCTGCCACGATTGCTCTCAAAGAGAGATGTGCGGCGGTTGCCGTGCTAGGGCGTTCGGGAAGACGGGTGACCTGTTTGCCGAAGACCACATGTGCTCTCTCGACGCCCTGGAGCGCTCAGGAATACGGCATTGAGGCGGATGCTCTTCTCACCTTTTGGGGCTATCTTTAAGGCAAATGACCGCCCGTATCTTGCCGGTGATAGATTGAGGTTTGATTTCGATACATGGCTCGTACAGACCTATGGGATTAAGGCCGAGGGTCTCGACAAGAAGGCGCTGACGTTGGCCAAGAGGGAATATAGAGAGGAATATCCGCCCGTGGGCGAGACGGCCCTGAAGCTGAAGACCTATCCATTCAAGAAGTACCTCGATTCGAAGAGGAAGTAGGGTCTGGGGTTGGGTCCCCAAAGAGGCGATGGATGTTCGAGTTCGATGTCGTCGTTATCGGGGGAGGGCTCGCGGGGCTTCGAGCCTCTCTTGAAGCGCAGAGGTCCTGCGACGTCGCCATGATATCCAAGGTGCATCCCATCCGCTCGCATTCAGGGGCCGCTCAGGGAGGCATCAACGCAGCACTCTCACCATCGGACTCCTGGGAAGCTCACGCTTTCGACACTGTGAAAGGGAGCGACTATCTGGCCGACCAGGATGCGGTCGACATCCTGTGCAGGGATGCGCCTGACAGGATCCTGGAGATGGACAAGTTCGGAATACTGTTCTCAAGGACAGAAGACGGCAGTATCGCTCAAAGGCCTTTCGGAGGAGCGGGCTATCCGAGGACCTGCTATGCTGCTGACAGGACCGGCCACAGCCTCCTCCACGGACTGTATCAACAGTCCGTCCGGTCTGGACTGAAGGTATTCGACGAATGGTTCGCAACCAAACTCGTGGTCGAGCGTGGCGGCGTCGTAGGACTGATTGCATATCACATTGCCACCGGGGAATTGGCGGCATTCAAGGCCAAGGCGGTCGTGATCGCGACAGGAGGCTACGGTAGGACATATTCCAAATCGACCAACGCGCACATCAACACCGGCGATGGAGCGGCCCTTGCACTGAATGCGGGCGCACCACTAATGGACATGGAGTTCGTCCAGTTCCACCCGACAACGCTTCTAGGGAGCAACATACTGATTTCGGAGGCTGCGAGGGGCGAGGGTGGCCATCTGGTCAACTCAGAAGGCGAACGGTTCATGGCCAAGTATGCCAAGGATTCGATGGAGCTGGCTCCGAGGGACATAGTCGCGAGGTCCATCCAGACTGAGATCAATCAAGGGAGAGGCATCGGAGGAGACCATGTGGATCTTGTGCTGACGCACCTCGGAGAGGAAAGGATCAAGAGCAGACTACCTGGGATCAGGGAGATATCCATAGATTTCGCTGGCGTCGATCCAATCACAGACCCCGTCCCTGTCCAGCCAGGTCAGCACTATTCGATGGGCGGCGTCGCGGTGAACAATGACTGCACTACGTCGATGAGCGGACTCCTGAGCGCCGGTGAGAGCTCATGCGTGAGCGTCCATGGGAGTAACAGGTTGGGAGGCAACTCGCTCTTGGAGACCCTCGTGTTCGGCAAGATTGCTGGAGCGAAAGCAGCCGAGATATCTCATGGAACGTACTCAACGATTGAGACGCTGGAATCATCTAGGAGGTCTGAGGAATCGCGACTCGAGGGCATCATGGGCGGGCACAAGAAGGAGTCCGTCCCGGAGATCCGGTCTGAACTGAAGAGGACGATGACCGAGACGTTTCAGATATTCAAGGACGCGAGCACGATGAGGGGCGGGATCGAAAGACTCTCCGCTCTCAAGACCAGATTCCGCCGGGCGGGAATCCATGATTCAGGCCGAGAATTCAACCAGGCAATGGTCGGCTACTTGGAGCTCGAGAACATGCTTCTCGTGGCGGAGACCATTGCCGTGGGGGCAATCGCCAGAGAGGAGAGCAGAGGCTCCCATTTCAGAACTGATTTCCCGAAGAGGGACGATTCGAGGTTCTTGAAACACACGATCGTGAAGCTGAGTGATGGGAAGATAGACCTCTCATATGCGCCTGTGCGCTTGGGAAGGTTCCCAGTGAAGGAGAGGACCTATTGATGCGGTTCAAGGTCTGGCGTTCCGGGAAGGGGGGGAAGGACGGAACCTATGTGAATTACGAGGTGCGGGCCAGCCCCGGCATGTCGGTCCTCGACGCCCTCTTCGCCATCCATGAGAAAAATGACGACAGCCTGGCTTTCAGGTACTCATGCAGAGGGGCAGTGTGCGGAAGCTGCGCTATGACTGTTAACCGGGAGCCCAGACTTGCCTGTAGGACCCAGGCGCTCGGATTGGAAAAGTTGAAGCCGAGCGGTCTGCGCTCCTTCGAAGGGCTCGAGAAGAAGGCGGACTGGGACAGGAGCTCGGAAATCCTCATCGAGCCCCTGCCGAACATGCCGATCCTCAAAGATCTTGTCGTCGATATGACTGGATTCTATGAGCACTACAGAAAGGTGAAACCATGGATGGAGATGCTGGAGGATGCGAAGACCTACTCCCGCATGACCCCTCTCGAGATGAGCAAGGTCGAGAAGTACGCCAATTGCATCCTGTGCGCTTGCTGCAACGGAGCTTGTCCAGTCTGCGAGAAGAATGCTAGATACCTCGGTCCCGCGGCCCTATCATGGTCTCTGCGGTTTGTAGACGACGGTCGTGTACCCGATAGGAAGGAACGGCTCTCGCTGGTGGAGCAGGACGACGGTGTGCCTGGCTGCGAGTTCGTCTACAACTGCGTCAAGGTCTGCCCCAAGAACGTCGCACCAGCGAAGGCCATAAGGACACTGAAGAGCTACATTGAAAAGGGCCGTTAGGATGGACCCAGGACCGAAGTGAGCAGAAACGTTTATAGTTTAGGTGAACCTAACTCGTTGACGATGGTAGCCGAAGTCACGGAACAGTATCTTAAGATCATATACAAGCTGACCGAAGAAGGAGGCACCGCGAAGACCACGGACATCGCCTCGGCATTGGATGTCGCCCCGGCCAGCGTCACGGAGATGTTGCACAAGCTCTCAGAACTGGGATATGTCAAGCACATGCCGTACAAGGGAGTAGCGCTCAAGCCAAAGGGCCGGAGGATAGCGACAAAGGTCCTGAGGAAGCACAGGCTCCTAGAACGGTTCTTAACAGACTTCGTTGGAATAACCGGGCGGTCGACCCATGAGCAGGCGTGCAAGATGGAGCATGTGCTCACGGACGAGGTCGAACACAACCTGTGCAGGATGATGCACCATCCCGCTGAGTGTCCAGATGGGAAGAAGATACCCAAATGCGAGAAGGCGATAACCTGTGACAAGTGCACGAGCAAGGATGTCCCGCTATCTCAGGTAAAAGAGGGGGAAAAGGCGGTCGTCTCTCATCTAGTATCAAGAAATCAGGATGAACTCTGCTCGATGCTCTCGATGGGGTTCGTCCCAGGTTCAGAGCTCACCGTTGAGAAGAGGGTTCCGATGGGCGGACCCATAATCGTCAACCTCAAGGGCACGAAGGTCGCGATTGCGCGCGACAGGGGAGACGTGCTCCACGTAATGAGAGCCAGCTAAGGAGGCGCAACTCTTGGAGATCGCCCTCGCCGGGAACCCCAATGTAGGGAAGAGCCTCATATTCAGCAAGCTCACTGGCGTGGGTGTTGTAAGCGCGAACTATCCGGGCACCACGATCGAGTTCTCAGAGGGCAAAGCCAAGTTCATGGACATGACCGTGACCGCGATCGACCTGCCTGGGACCTACTCGCTCGCCGGGAACACAGACGAGGAACGCGTTGCCACGAAGCTATTGTATGAGCACAGGCCAGATACGGTCATAGCCGTACTAGACGCGACAAGGCTGGAGCGCAATCTTGTCTTTCTTTTCGAACTGATAGAGTCTGGGTACAACGTGGTCGCTGCCCTGAACATGTACGACATCGTCCGCAAGAGCAAGCTGGCTATAGACATTGAGCGCCTCGAGCGCATCCTAATGATGCCCGTCATCCCAACGGTCGCCACGAAGGGCGACGGGATCGATTCGCTCCTCTACACCTCCGTACAGATACGCCGAAAGAGTAGGTTCAAAGTCAGATACGACTCCCACATCGAGTCGATGATCGCACAGCTCGAGAAGGGGCTCAGGGAGAATGATTGGGAAGCACCTTTGAGAGCGGTAGCAGTCAGAATGCTCGCGGGAGACTCCAACGTCGTCTCAAGGGCCTCCCCGGAGATGCGAGCGGTTGCCCGCCGATTGAGGGAGGAGTTCGCAAAGAGCCATGGCGAAGACATCGTCGTGCACATCCAGAGAGACAGGTTCGGAGAGGCGGGCCGTATTGCCAAAGAGGTGATAGGGACGGCGGCGACATCGAAAAAGAAGAGCCTTGCGACCGACCTGACGCTGAGGCCGGCCACGGGACTCCCGATACTAATGGGTGTTCTGGCGCTGGTTTTCATAATTCTCGTATTTGGTGGGGGACTCATCGAGGGGGTACTTGTTGGAGCTTATGAGCAGACTGGAAGAACCTACTTCCACGACCTGGCTTCGGGGATGGACAACGACATCGCTTCGGGGATCACAGAAGGGGTGTCCCTGAGCATCGAGGCCATGCTCGCTCTCGTGATTCCTTACATCTTGGTATTCTACGTCATGCTGTCGGTACTCGAGGACAGCGGATATCTGGTCCGGGTAGTCTCCCTGCTTGACGGCGTCATGCACAGACTCGGCCTCCACGGAAGGGCAGTCATCCCCATGGTCGTGGGTTTCGGGTGCAATGTGCCTGCGATACTTGCCACGAGGACGATGGGGTCCAAGAGGGAAAGGCTCATCCTAGCTGTCCTGATAACAATCGCCGTCCCGTGCTCTGCCCAGACGGCGATAATCGTCGGCTCCGTCGGGAAATTCGCAGGAGCCCTCTGGGCGCTTCTGATATACATTATACTGATGGGGACATTGATGGTCCTCGGACTTTTCCTCCATCGCACGATCAAGTTCGAGCCCAGCGGCATGTGCGTTGAGATCCCGGACATGAGGTGGCCTTCGGCGAAGCAGACCGTTGTCAAGACCTACATCCGACTGAAGGAATTCTTGACCATCGCGTTCCCGCTCCTTCTCGCAGGCAGCATCGTCCTCGAGATATTGATGGCGCTAGATGTCCTTCAGCAGATCCTGCAGCCAGCAGAGCCGTTCATGACAACCGTTCTTGGGCTTCCGGCCTTCACGGCGATCGCGCTCGTGTTCGGGATCCTAAGAAAGGAGATGGCACTGCAGATGCTCATGGTGCTGCAGGGGACCAGCGACCTGTCCCTCGTCCTTACCGATGGCCAGATGTTCGTATTCGCTCTCGTCATGGCGGTGTTCATGCCATGCCTTGCAGCATTCGCTGTGATGTTGAAGGAGTTCGGAGTCAAGAGCACGATTATGGTTGCAGCCGCCTCGATGTCTCTCGCTCTTGTGATGGGAGCTGTAGCCAATCTATTGCTCGGGCTCTAGCGGCAGCTATGGAATCAACGTACGAACAGCCCTAGATCCTCATCTTGGTGTATGGACGGTGGAACGTTCACGTTGCCCCTGTAGTCCTCGCCCGTCCGCTCGATGATCGGGACGTCCCCGTCCCTGAGCATGACGTACTGGGATCGCGCGCCCGTGACTATGAGCATTATCTTGACCTTCCCAGCCATCTCGGGCTCGACCGAACAGCCCCAGATGAGCCTCGCCTCCGGCTTGATCCTGCCTGTTATGATCTCAGCTGCCTTCGCGGCCTCTTCGATGTTCATGTCAGGACCGCCGACCACCCTGATCAGAGCGCCTCTTGCGTCCTTGAGGTCGATCTTACCAAGAAGCGGGGAGTTGAGGGCCTCCTCGATGGCAGTCTGGACCCTGTCATCTGGATCC